>JAAWOU010000063.1 GCA_022799755.1 Lachnospiraceae bacterium | reverse complement strand
TGGCTAAAGGGGCAGATCGCGGCAAACGAGACCAGGATCCAGGCCCTGACCGGTGAGATAGAGGACAGGAACGCATACTACATCGGGAGATGCGGCGGGGATGTCCTGACCGGTCGGAGGTACCGGGGGAATAAGGCCGAGGAAACTGAGGGCAGTACAGGAGCTACAGAGAGTCCTAAGGTTTTAGATGATGGATTAGGCACATATGGAGATCAAGGTGGACATCATCCAATGTCTAAGAAAGCATTTGAAGGTGTAAAGGGGTACGACCCTGATACCGCGGTTACAATTTCGGATAAAAAACTTTCAGAATTTGGAGTGAGGCATTGGGATATAACTGGTCAGCAACATTCATTATATAGTGAGTTTGCAAAAACAGGGAAAAGGCTCACTTTGGATGCTATGAAAGAAATTGAAATCAAAGCATTCATTAATTCTGGAGTACCCAAGGATTATGCAATTAATGCAGTTGAAAAAGCCGTTGCTGATTTGATAAAGCATGGAGTAACCGGACCAGTTAGGATTCCATGGAACTGAAACTGATTGGAGGGAGATTTATATGGAAAACATTTCAAAAGAGCAGAAAAAAAGATTTTAGATTTTTTTGGGAGATTAGTGATATTGAATGTGCATGATAGAGTATTAAAGATTTCTATAGATATTGCACAGTGGAAAACACCTAATCCTATTAAAATAAAGAAATATGCGGAACTTGAGGGGTTGACATCTTTACAGCGAAATGCTGTATGCGATTTGCTCTTAGAAACGGTTGCGGATACGATTTATTGTTTTCTGAAAATGTTTGAGGATTATTCGAGCGAGATGAAGATATTAGTAAAATTTGATGGGAAAGAATTCGATTTGTCACAAATTAGCGAAGTAATGGGAAGTGAAATTGCTCGCCTTGATGAAGAAGGATGGATACAAAAATTTTCTGAAATGGGTCGCCTTGTGTTATAAAATAATTATGTATAGCGTATCATGGAAATGCAATATTTGCGGTTCTGTGAGAAGCTTGTGTTTCTACCACAGCTGCAGTTACAACGGAATCTGCATCCGGTTATGAGTAGCTGGTGTCAGTCCCATGCCAGCTGCCCTTACCGAAAAGGCGTACAGCGTCCTGCACCGCCAGGACTACCCGAACCCCCTGCTGGGAGAGTCGCTCCCCCTTGTATAGCGAGTGGCGCCCCACAGAGTGGTTAAAGGGGCAGATCGCGGCAAACGAGACCAGAATCCAGGCCCTGACCGGGGAGATAGAGGACAGGAGCGCATACTACATTGGGAGATGTGGCGGGGACGTCCTGACCGGTGTCATAGGATTCGCGGAATCATTTCTCGGAAGTTCCATGGCAACATTCGGTGCCGGCTCCCTGGCAGCGGAAGCGGCAAGCGGCGCAGGGCTTGTGCTGGCACCGGGGTCGATGGCAATGGTGGCCGGAAGCGCCCTGGTTGCGGTCGATGGGGCCACAGAGACGGCCATGCTGTCCAGATGCTTGGCGAGGACATAGGGAGGTACCGGGGGAGCAGGGCAGAGGATGCTGGGAATGAAAGGGATGGAGAATCTGAAAGCAAAGGTAATTCTCAACAAAGATATGAAGTAAGCGATTCAAGAAGAAAACATATATTAGATGGAGAGCCTTACGGAACAGGGCATGGGCCTAATAGGGGAAATACGGAAGGGGCTTTTCCTGATACATGGACGGATGATCAGACAATAGACACCATAGAAAGAGTTGCTAATAGCCCAAATTCAACTTGGAAGCAGGCAACGGGTTCTGGATATACAAATGCTCCTGTTACAAGAGGGAGACCAGATCCTAATGCCCCGCTTGCAACTAATAGCAGAAATTTTGTGCGTTTTAAGGTTCAGGGATGGGATCATGGACAAAATATTGAAGTTATCATTGAACCAAATGGAGAAGGGATCATTACTGGATATGTTAAATAATGGAGGCGTGATGGATAGTGCTATACTAAATGAATTTATTGATTATATAGAAAAGCAAATGGAGCAAAGGAATAAGCAGTGGTATGTTCAGGATAAAAGTGGTATTTATCAGAAAGATTTATATGTGAAAAATATCATTTTTGAAGCAAAAGAACTAGTAAGGTATGGAGAAAGGGTGATAGCGCTAGAAAATATGCTTGACAATCTATGCGAAATTTCGTTCCCTATTGATGCAAATGGACTAGAGCTTATACGAAAAGTATTTATTGGGACGGTTCCAGAAAGGATAGAAAAAATTTTAAATAGGTTTATGGAAAAATAATAAAACCTAGGGATATGACATGTAATGAAAGCGAGGCGATAGAAGACCATTCCACAGTTCTTTAAAATGGCTGATCCTTATGACTTTTATGAAATGAAAAGTATTAAGGAAAAAAGGATCCTTTTAGTTTGGCGATTAAGGATAGCATAAAGAATATTTTATGAAGTTGTTAATCATTGTGCGACACTATTTTCTGGATCTGTCGGGAAATAGATAGTCCAACAAAAGCAGAGGAGAGGCAGTGATGTATGCAGGTCACAGGCTCTCCTCTGAAATTTTGTCAAAAAAGAGAAAAAGATGGCTAACGATAACCACCTCTTCTCTATTACGTGATATAATGTAACTATGCAAGAGTATTTTGGGTATTATAATTAATGGATTTAGAAAAATTGGGTATGATGCGGAAAAAATAAGAGGTTTGAAACGGTTGATTGAACAGTATGAAAGCATTGATGGAAACGGAATTTTGTATAGGGACTAGAGAGCATCGCCCGGCTTTGCCGGGCGATGCTTTAACTGGTGGTATACGAGGAGGATATTGATGGAAGCAAAAGAATTAAATCGATTATTAATCGATAGATTTCCTGAATTGGAAAAGAAGTATCATGATGAAGTAGACTGGCAGGAAGGAAATGAAACAGGGAGTCATGTTGTGTATGGAGATGTGTTAGCGCCATATCTGGAAGCAGCCGTTGCCCAAAACAATCAAGAGGTCTTAAAAAAGATATTTGTTTTTGTTGAGGAGATTCTTTGCCAAAATGAAGATTATTCTGATGAAGTTATTATGTTTAGCGTGTTGGAAAGGATATTATATGACAAAGAACAAGTTCAAAATTGTAGAAAGTATTTTGGAAAACGCACAGAAAAGGTAATTAGAGAGATGCGACAGTAGGCGCTGGTGGAAAGATTTAGACAATCATCAGCACTGACTGTAAATAATAATGGCCAGGTAGACTTTTCGGTGTCAGGGATGTCTGCCCGACCATTATGCTTTTGAGGAAGAACAGGCTATAAGGTTGTAGAAAGAATCTACTATATGTATAATAGAAATGGCTGTATGGAACATGGAAAGCTACTACATCGGCAGATACGGCGGGGACGTCCTTGTGACTCGGAAGCATGCCGGCTAATTCTGCATCCGGTTGACCGAGAATTGCTTGTTATGTATATAAGAGCCATAAATTTGTGGGAAGCGGATGGGGAGGGTACAGAGGAACTAAAAATACTTTTGGAAAATTCAGTGAGTATGTCCCTCACTTCATCTGCTTTTTCCGTCCACGCGCTTAAAATGAATTGAGAAATATAAGGGTTCTTTTCCAGTGTTTTTGCTTCTGTGAGACTGGAAAGCAGGATCCTGTCGAATAAGTCCGTTCTTTCATCAAAGTCAGCCTGCCGGAAAGAACTCATAATCATGTCTCCGGCATAAGTGAGCAGATACGCATATAGCTGCTTTTTGTTTCCGAAATACTGAAACACCGACGCTTTTGATATTCCCGCCAATACGGCAATGTCATTTACAGAAGCCTTTGCATACCCGTATTTCCCAAAACAACCAAGAGCAGCATTGATAATCCTCCTATCTTGATAACCGATTCGGTTATTTTTAAATAGTATGCCATGAATAACCGAATCGGTCAATGGGCTTGTCGAATATGTACTATTTTGTTACTGGTTAACGGGTAGCTCCGCGAGAGGCTTTCGTGCACATTTTGCATGAAAATCCCGAGACAGGAAAATAAAATATTGGAAATAAAGATAGCTTACTGGTCTTGACAAAAAGGAGAAAGGTAAGTTACCTTTATTACACATATTTGTGAAAAGGAATCCCCAAATGACCGAGAATTGTTTGGGCGGAGGCATAGAGACCGGTGAATGTATGCAAGATGCTTTGATAAGAGAAGTATTAGAGGAGACAGGTTTATGTATTATTAGAGATTCCATTCAGGAATACGGGCAGGTTCATCGCATTCAGAAAGGGACAAAAGAGGATAGAGAACAACAAAATTTGGGCTTGCAATAGATGCAAACATAGAAACGATACTGGATGATTTTACGCAGGTAATGTTGGAACGGGAGGCACTTGTTTTGGAATTACTGATACAAGAGGGATATTTTGAATGTGGGAGGTAAATTACATGAAAACACCCAAAATGGTATTGTTTGATTATGGTCAGACGCTTATTGCAGAACAGAAGTTTGACGGGGTAAAGGGAACAGAGGCTGTCTTACGATATGCTACAAGAAATAAGTATCATTTGTCTGCAGAGCAGGTGCAGGCCAAAGCAAATGAAATCAATCGGGAATTCGGAAGATTTGATCCTGAGAAAAGGCACTTGTTCCAGATAGAAATACCCAATACAATGTTTACGCCTTATCTCTATGAATCCCAGGGAATAGAGATCGCATTAAGCAACTCTGAAATTGATACGGTTTTCTGGAATGCCGCTGCTCCAGGAGCGCCCACAGACGGCATAAAGGACTTTTTAAAATATTTGAAAGACAAAGGTATCCGCACAGGAGTAATCAGCAATATCTCTTATGCTCCCTCTGTGGTTGCAGAGCGTATCAACAGACTGCTCCCGGAAAATACTTTTGAATTTATCATTACCTCAAGCAATTATATATTCCGCAAGCCGAACAAAAGGATATTCGATTTGGCATTGGAAAAAGCGCAGTTACAGCCGGATGAAGTCTGGTATATCGGGGATCAGTATGAATGCGATGTGAAAGGTTCCTTAAATGCCGGGATGCTGCCGGTATGGTACATAGGGGCGATTGATCTGCCTTATGCGGAAGATAAAGATATTCTGACAGCAAAAACTTGGAGTGAAATCGAGCGGTATATGGAGGCATAGCGCGGTGTCCTTTTCGATGTGCAACTGTGGGTTGCAAAAAAGCACTTTACTGTGAGAAAAGCATTCGAAAGGAGACGGCTATGAAAATCGGAACAATAGGCTACAACAATGTGCACGGAAAAGATTTCTGCATAGACAGGCCCAATGGCCCGGGAAGCTATCTTCTCCTGATCATCAAAACCCCTGCGCGGTTCTGGCTGGAGGGCCAGGAACATGCTGTGAAGAAGAACAGCTTTATCCTGCTGTCTCCGGACACACGGTGCAGATACCAGGCGCTGGAAGACTATTACACGGATGACTGGATGCACTTTGACATAGAGGAGGGGGACCATGCGATGTTTGCCAAGTACGGAATTCCCGTTGACAAGCTGGTACATTTGGGGAATGCCACGGAGCTGTCCCAGATCATGCATATATTGACCTATGAGCACTATTCGGCCGGAGAGTACAGAGAGGAGATTGAAGTCCATTACCTGAGTATTTTGATGCTGAAGCTGTCCCGTCTGATCGTTAGGGGGGGCGGAGCGTCCTCGGAGATGCTGATTGAGCGCAACGGCAGACTCACGGAACTAAAGTCACTGATGTATGCAGCGCCCTGCGAGGTGCCGGACGTGGGAGCCATGGCGGAAAGGATAGGCATGAGCTATTCCGGTTTCCAGCATTTCTACAAGAAAATGTTTGGCGTGGCTGTGATGACGGACGTGATAAACGGCCGTGTCGAATATGCCAAAAGGCTGCTGTGCACCACGAATCTGACGGTGGCGGAGGTGGCGGAACAATGCGGCTATCGGAATGAGTATCATTTTATGCGCCAATTCAGGGAAAAAGTCGGGAAAACCCCCACAGAATACCGTAAAAGCATATAGAACCAAGTAAAAGTAAGGTGTCCGGGCCGCTGCGTCCGGGCGCCTTTTTACCGTGCTTTTCCGGAAAAGTCCCGGTTTTGAGGGATTTGGCCCGGGAAAGTGCCGGGGGCGCGGGGAAGTATATGCAGATGTGCGCTGACGCGTCCGAGGCACTTTTTTTTAAGAACAATGAGCAGAAAAGGTCACCTCATTGAGCATATGGGATAATTGTACTTATGCGCGAATTATTTTATGCTGTTTTTAGTCAAAGTTTACAAAGGATTAACGTCCGTTTCTCGAACATGCCAGGCAGAGTTCTGGGGACTTAAACGAATCTAATCTGCAAAGGAGAAAAATATGCCAAATCCATATCTACCCTGCTGGGAGTACATACCTGACGGAGAACCCAGGGTTTTCGGAAATCGTATCTATGTGTACGGATCCCATGACAAGGCCGGATCCGACCGTTTCTGCGACCATGTGTTAAAATGCTGGAGCGCACCGGTGGATCATCCGGATCAGTGGGTCTGCCACGGCGATATTTTTCATACCAAAGCGGACAGAGATCACGCTTCCGACACTGACTGGACGGGAGAGGAAAACGAACTGTTTGCGCCGGATGTAGTGGAAAAGGACGGAAAATATTACCTTTACGCCTACATCATCGGGGCAAAGGGCTGCGTGGCCGTCAGCGAGAGGCCGGAGGGGCCTTTCCGCCTGCTGTCGAAATATCAGTACACCATTCCGGACTCCGTCTGCTGTGACGGGTGGTTTATTGATCCGGGCGTGCTGGTGGATGAGGACGGCAAAGTCTATATCTACTGTGGGTATGAGCGCTCTTTCATGGCACAGATCAATCCGGAGAACATGTTTGAGGTGCTGGACGGCACCTGTATCGAACACATTATTCCATGCGAAATAAGGGAAGAGGGCGGATTCACCCAAAAAGAGAGCCTTTTCTTCGAGGCCGCATCCATGCGCAGGGTTGGGGATACATACTATCTGATCTATTCTCCGAAGCAGGGAAGCAGGCTGGCTTACGCCACCGCCGAGAGTCCCGAGGGTCCCTTTACCTACAGGGGGTATATTGTGGACAACGGAGCGGACTATCCGGGAGGGAATAATCACGGCTCCATTGCCTGTATCAACGGTCAATGGTACATTTTCTACCACCGCATGACAAACGGTTCGATTATGTCCAGGCGGGGCTGCGTGGAGCGCATCGAGATCCTGCCGGACGGCTCCATTCCGCCCGTGGAGATGACTTCTCTGGGATTTCAGGAGTCCCTGTCGCCTTACCAGGTGATTCCGGCTGACCTTGCCTGTGTCCTGAAAGGCGGGTGCTTTATTACGGAGAAGAACGTATTCGAGCGCGTGGTTACCAATATCCGTGAGGGCTGTGTCATCGGATATAAGTATTTTGATTTCGGGGAAGACTTCTCCAGCGACACCATGGAATTTTCAGCACAGATTGGGGGCTGCGGCTGTGACTGTGAGATTTCCATACGGATTGACAGCGAGGAAGGGGAAGAGATCGGCAGATGCGCTGTCGGACATGGGGACGGGGTGATAAACGGTATTGTGAGAAAAGTCACAGGGCGCCATGGCCTGTACCTGGCGGTGACCACCAAGTACCAGGGATGGACGGCCGTATATTTCCGGGAACGCTGTCTGTTTGAGCTGAAGTCCTTTGTCTTTATAAAGTAAAGGAAAACAAATAGAGGAGGGTAAGATGGATAGGAGAAAAACGGTCCGCATGGCTGTGTCGGACAAAATGTACTATGTTCTCAGGATTGCCGTATTGATTCTGGCAGTGTTTCTCTTCTTCCCGGGGCTGAATCCGGCCAAGGTCAGCGGAGTCATTAACAGAAACCTGTCCCTGTTCACCACGGGGATATCCTATGGGGATCTGGCCAACGGCTTCGGGAGAGCCATCGGCCGGGGATGGATCGCGGAAAGGGATCTGCGGCTGGTACAGATATCTGCCGTGGTCGTCTGCCTGGGGATTGCATTCTGTGTGGCCGGGGCCTGTATGTCTCTGGGCAATATCCGGATGAAGAAGACGGGCAATCTGACACTGGCTGTGGGCAATCTGGTAGGATTTCTGGGGTTGGGAGGCATTTATCTGGCCTATCAGAAGATGCTGCAGTCGTCAAATCCGGACAAGATACAGCCCATGTTTCCCGGCGGATTCTGGGTGGTACTGGGGTTATTCGCGTGCGTCCTGGCAGTGACAGTGGGCCAGACCGTGCTGCTGCGGGGGCAGAAAGCGGAGCAGAAGTTTGAGATCGCTTCCAAATATAAACTGTTTTTGATGTTTCTGCCATTTATCTCCCTGATCGCTCTGTTTGCATATCTGCCTTTATGGGGATGGCGCTATGCATTCTTTAACTATGAAGTGGGCGACACTTTGAGTATGGATTCTTTCGTGGGCCTGAAATGGTTTCAGGAGCTGGTCCGCAACCCGGCCACCGTGCGGGACATTCTGCGAGTGCTGAGGAATACGCTGGCCATGAGCGGTATTGGTTTGGCCACAAGCTGGCTTCCCATGGTGTTCGCCATCTTCTTAAACGAGGTGAAGAACCTGCGGTTCCGCCGGGTGGTGCAGACCTTTACCACCATCCCTAATTTCATCAGCTGGGTTCTGGTGTACGGCGTGGCTTTCTCCGTATTCTCCACGGAAGGGTTTGTGAGCAGTATGCTTGTGAATATGGGCGTCTGGGAGCAGGGACAAAACCTGCTGATGAGCGGAGCGCACACCTGGCTGAAGATGTGGGCCTGGGGTACCTGGAAAGGCATCGGCTGGAGCGCCATCATCTACATAGCCGGCATATCCGGCATAGATGCGCAGCTATACGACGCGGCCATGGTAGACGGAGCAGGCAGGTTCCAGAGGATGTGGCACATTACGCTGCCGGGACTTCTGCCCACGTTCTGCGTGCTGCTATTGATGTCCGTGGGCAATATCTTAAGCAACGGCATGGACCAGTATCTGGTGTTCGAGAATGCCACCAATACCGATGCCATCACAGTGCTGGATCTGTATGTCTATAAACTGGGTATCGGAGGAGGAAGAATTCCGTTGACCACCGTGGTCAGCATGCTGAAATCCATTGTCGGTGTGGTGCTTCTGCTGGTGACAAACAATGTGGCGAAACTGACTCGTGGCGGGGAAAGCATTGTATAGGGGGATAGGTATGGCGAAGAAAACGGCAGGAAGAAAATTTCGTTTGAGGACAGGTGACATTGTATTCAATGTGCTGAATTACCTGGTGTTCGGTATCTTTACACTGGCATGTATTTTCCCGTTTTATTATCTGTTTATCAATACCATCAGTGACAATGAATTGGTGGCCAGAGGGGTGATCAGCATTCTCCCCAAGGGGATCCACTTTGACAATTATCTCTCTATGTTCAAGGTGGGGGATCTGATCAGGGCATTCGGCGTCACAGTGGGCAGGACGGCGCTGGGAACCCTGCTGATGGTGGGGGCCTCCGGTTTTGTGGGATATCTGGTGACAAAGCAGGAGATGTGGGCCAGGAAATTCTGGTATCGTTTCCTGGTGGTGACCATGTATTTCAATGCGGGGCTGATTCCCTGGTTCCTGAATATGCAGATGCTGGGACTGACCAATACGTTCTGGGCCTATATCATTCCCGGTATTGTGGCGCCCTACAACATCGTGCTGGTAAAGACCTACATTGAATCCATTCCCCGGGAGCTGGAGGAGAGCGCCGAGATGGACGGAGCCAGCCACCTGACCGTGTTCTGGAGGATTATATGGCCTTTGAGCAAGCCGATTCTTGCCACAGTGGCCATCTTCGGCGCGGTAGGCCACTGGAATTCTTTCACGGATTCCCTGATCCTGATGCAGTCGGCCTCGAATCTGTATACATTACAGCACAGACTGTACATGTATTTGAACCAGTCCACGAATCTGGAGGCAGTGATGAAGTCCGGAGGACAGATGGGCGAGGCGGCCATGGCGGCGGTACTGAGCGGTAAGGTGATCAAGTACACCGTATCCATGGTAACGGTGATTCCGATTTTGATAGTATACCCTTTTATGCAGCGCTATTTTGAAGAAGGCATTATGCTGGGCGCTGTAAAAGGGTAGATATAAGGAGGTAAAAAAGGATATGAAAAGTAGGAAAGTAATGGCATTACTTGCAGCGGCAGTCATGACACTGCCTCTGGCAGCCTGCGGAGGCGAGGCGACGGATTCCTCTGCGGAGTCAAAGCAGGAGAGCTCCCAGGAGAGCACACAGGAGAGTTCACCTGAAGCGGATGACGCTTCCGGGGATGCGGAAGCGTCCCAGGGGGAAGACACGGAACAGGGCACGGAAGGGCAGGGAACGGACTATGACGCTCTGCTGGAGGACATCATCCCGGACGAGACTGTTACACTGGATGTATTTACCCAGCTCGCAAACTATTCCGGAGAGCAGGTGGGCTGGTTTGCCCAGGTGATGCTGGAGAAATTTAACGTGAAGCTGAATATCATTCCGGATCCCGATGGGGCCGGCGTATACGAGACCCGTATGGAGTCAGGCAATCTGGGTGATATCGTAGTATGGGGACATGACGCGGACGACTATCTGAACGCGGTGAACAAAGACATGCTGTTCGGCTGGGAAGAGGAGGATCTCCTGGACACCTACGGCCCCTATATCAAGGAGCACATGCCCTACGCCCTGGAGAAGAACCGCGAGATTTCAGGCGGTACGCTCTACGGCTTTGGCGGAGAAGTGGTGGAGGACCCCAACGCCACGGGAGACTTTACCTACAGCTGGGATTTGAGATGGGATCTGTACAAGGAGCTTGGCTATCCGGAGATCAAGAATCTGGATGACCTGGTGGAGGTGCTGGCCCAGATGAAAGAGATATGCCCCACGGACGACAATGGCAAGCCCACCTACGGCGTGTCGCTGTTTTCCGACTGGGACGGGGATATGGTAATGTATGTGAAATCCATGGCATCGGCTTACTACGGATATGATGAGTTCGGTGTGGGCCTGTATGATCCCACCGAGCAGGTGTTCCACCCCGCACTGGAGGAGGGCGGCCCCTATCTGGAGATGCTGAAATTCCATAACACCCTGTACAGGAGAGATCTGCTGGATCCGGATTCCATGACACAGGGATTCTCCGGTATGGCGGAGGACTATCAGAACGGCACGGCTTTCTGGAATATCTTTGGCTTCCTGGGATCCTCTGCCTATAACACAGAGACCCATACCAGCCAGGGCAAGGGCATGTTCACCATGTCGCCCAGCGAGGCCACTCCGATTTCCTACGGCTTAAGCATCTACGGAAATGACAGACTCTGGACCATTGGCTCCAAGACCCAGTATCCGGAGCTGTGTATGGCTATTATTAACTGGCTGTGCACACCGGAGGGCAGGATGACCATGTCCTACGGCCCCAAGGATGTGTGCTGGTACTATGACGAGAATGGCAAGACCGTCCCCACCGAGCTGGGACGTGCCGTCATGCTGGACGGCAAGAAAGAGATGTCGGACGGATATACCGGCGCTTTCGCAGACGGCGGATGCCAGATCAACAATACCACCTGGTCCCAGGATGCCACAAATCCCGACTCTAACGGAGAGACTTACAACCGTCTGAAATGGGACAGCTTTGCGGCAGAGCCCCAGTCTGAGATCGAGGCCGATTGGAGAGAGTACACAGGATTTAACAGCAGAGATGAGTTCCTGCGCTCCAGAGACGTAAACTTTGCGCCTGCCACCACCTATTCCGCATCCGTGAAGCCCGAGGAGCTGACCGTGATCTGGAATCAGGTGACAGAGTGCATCAGGACCAAGTCCTGGGAGGCAATCTATGCCAAGGATGACGCGGAATTTGACAAGATCGTCCAGGAGATGATCACCAAGGCGGAGGAGTACGGTTACGCACAGTGCGTGGAGTTCCAGGAGAACGAAGCGAAGATTCGGAAAGCTTGCGAGGATGCCGTCAGTCAGTAAGAAAATACCGAAATAGCGTAAGAGGGGCTGCCCTGACAGAGAGTTGCTGTCGGGGCAGCCTTTTTTCGGAAATATCGCCGGAAATATCCCCCTGTCGAAATCCCAGGATGTCCTTGAAAAAACCCGGTTCCTTTAGTATAATGAAATGACTAGCGAAACGCAAAGGAAAGGAGAAAGCTATGAACATACCGGAGAGCTTGAAAAAGCGAGCAGCTAAACTGGAGGCATACTATCAAGAGCACTATGCGCCTCTGGCGCCTTTGGCTGCCCAGTGTTTCCTGAATACCATGGAGACTACCGTGAAGCAGGCCGAGGACGGAGAATACTTTGTCATTACCGGGGACATCCCGGCCATGTGGCTTCGGGATTCCGCGGCTCAGGTGAGGCCCTATGTAAAGTTCGCCAGAGAGGACAGGGAACTGCAGGAGATCCTGGAGGGCGTCATTTCCAGACAGGCCGAGATGGTTTGCGTGGATCCCTATGCCAACGCTTTTAACGAGAGCGCCAATGGGGCAGGGGCGGGATACCAGGACGAGACCCTGGAGAACGACCATGTGTGGGAGCGAAAGTATGAGGTGGATTCCCTGTGCGCACCCCTTTATCTGGGATACCACTATTGGAAAGAGACAGGTATCGCCGGCGCCTTTACGGATACATACCATGAGATGATACGCAAAATCGTCCGGACATTCACCACAGAGCAGGATCACAAAAATTCTCCCTATTTCTTCCGCCGCTACAACTGCGTGAAGACAGATACTCTGCCCTGCAAGGGCAAGGGCCGCCCGGTGAACGTCACCGGCATGACATGGTCGGGTTTTCGACCCTCCGATGACAGCTGCTGCTTCGGCTATCTGATTCCCTCGAATATGATGGCGGTGAAAGCGCTGGAATTCGCGGAGGAAATCTGCAGAGAGTGCTTTGGGGACGCGCAGCTGGCCGCGGAGTGCAGGGAGCTTGCGGAGGAGATAAAGGAGGGTATCGAGGCATACGGTATGGTGGAGCATCCCAAGTACGGCAGGATCTACGCCTATGAGACGGACGGCTTCGGCAATCATATCCTCATGGACGATGCCAACTCTCCCAGCCTGCTGGCTATGCCTTATCTGGGATACTGCGGAAAAGAGGATACCTATTATCAGAATACCAGAAAATTCCTCTTGTCCGGGGACAATCCCTATTACAATGAAGGAAAGCTGGCGAAAGGCATGGGAAGCCCTCACACGCCCGCAGGCTTCGTATGGCATATCGGCATTGTGATGCAGGCGCTGACTTCCGGAGACCGGGAAGAGATACTGGAGTGCCTGGACATGCTGGCGAGGACCCACGCGGGGACCAACTATATGCATGAATCTTTCGACCCTGACGCACCGGAGGAGTACACCAGACCCTGGTTTGCCTGGGCCAACACCCTGTTTGCGGAGCTGCTGGACAGGTTGATGGAAGAGAAATTTTTCGAGTGACCCAAATTTTCATTTCCCCCTTGTCAGGCATTCCCCGCTTTGCTATACTGAATGCATGAAAGGGAATAGGACAGCGCCATGAAAGATAGATATAAAGTATGCATACCGGCATTCCTGGCCGTTGCAATGATGCTTACGATATTTTGGAAAGTGGGCTTTTTCTTTGAGACCAACGATGAGAGATGCATTGTGGAAATGCTGTCCGGAACCATTACACAGGTTCCGGACGCCCATGTCCAGGTCATAAACTATCTGCTTGCGCTGCCTCTGACATGGCTGTACAAAATCACATGGCAGATTCCCTGGTACGGAATCTGTCTGATTTTGTTTCACGGCATATCCTGGTTTTTTATTCTGGAAAGCTTCCTTTCCTGTTTCCGAAAGATAGCGGAGATGGCAGCGGGGGCCGGAATCTGTGCCGGCCTTTTCCTGATCAGCATGTATAACACGAGTCTGCTGCAGTTTACGTCGACGGCAGCGCTGCTGGCAACAGCGGGCTATGTGTGCATTCTCTCTGGGAGAAGCACCCGGAGACTCCTGGCGTTTACCTGTCTGGAATTTCTGGCGTTTCTGCTGCGCAAAGAGTCCATGCTTATGATACAGCCCTTTGGCCTGGCTGTGTGGCTGGGGCTTCTGGCTGGCAGGCATCTGTGGAAGAAGAAAGAGGAGCGAATGTTTCTGTACAGGGCAGGGCTTGCGCTGACAGGTATCATGCTCTTGGGAACATTGGGCAGCCTGTTGGGATACAGGGGGGCGGAATGGAGAGAATATGAGACGTATAACAAAGCGAGGATAGCGCTCTTCGACTATTACGGAACGCCCGAGTACGAAGAGGTAAAGGATATTCTGGATCAGTATCATGTGGGCGAAACGGAATATCAGGCGTATCGCTCCTATGTCCTGACGGGAAATTCGATAGATGGGGAATGTGCGGCGGAGCTGGCAGCCTACGCGAAAGAAAAAAACGGCGGAGAGAGGGATGTGGGCGGGCTGGTCAGAGAAGCGTTTGATCTCATATCCCGGAAAGACAGCATGTCCGCCGGCTATTTAGTGGGAGGAGTCGGGCTGTGTGCAGTGGTCTGGCTTGTCTGCTCCGGCAGCCTTTATCTGCTCTGGCCCATTGCGGGAATGGGGATCGCCCATACCGGCGTGTGGTGCTATCTTCTGTACAAAGGCAGGACACCGAACCGCGTGACATTTCCTTTGTTTTTCTGTGAGATTGTTTTTGTGATGCTGCTGATGGCCCGCTCTTACCGGGACAGAGAGCGGAAATGGTGGCAGAGCCTTGCTGCACTAGTGATATGCGCCGTGTTTGCCCGCGACGCTTACAAGATCGGACAGGCGCAGTACAGATATGTGTGCGCCGAAAATGAGATGCAGACAATTTATATAGAAGGATTAAGGGAAGTCAGGGAATATTGTCTGTCCCACCCGGAAAAGCGGTATCTGCTGGACAATGTCTCTTTTCTTTATTATTTCGGAAGCGCGCTGGAGACGGATATCTACAGGCCGGGGAACGCCATGTATACCGGCGGATGGAACGGGAATTCCCCTGTCTATCGAGCATACGGCAGGGCGTACTTCGGGGATGACATGGCGGATATCAATGTGATACTGTATGATGACGGAAGACCGGTTGAGGAGCTGGCGGAAAATATTACGATCCGGTATTTTGCGGAGAAGACAGGCAGGGAACCGTCCATAGACCATCGCTTCAGCGTTTCGAACGGTGGATCTTATATTGTCTGGCACTTTTAAGGGTTGAGCCGGTATGCGGATATGGCTGTCCCACGGCAGGACGTGGAGAATAGGGAGGGGCTGATTTTGCCGGAAGTACAGGGAAAAGGAATGAAGCGGATATATGCACTGCTTGGCTGGATAGACAGCAGACGGCTGTGGTGGGTTGGGGGGGCGCTGTTTGTCATTGTCATGGTGCCTCATATGCTTTTGGGAGAGGGCAGCGTGTTCACGGTGCACGATCAGCTGGATGAATCCATGATGAACTATGTGCTGACGGCCAGGCATCCGGGGGCGTCGGTGATCTTGGAGATGCTGGGGGGGATCAATGCCAGCGGGCTTCAGCCCGCCGCGGTTCTCTTTGTGCCGCTGTACCGATTCCTGCCGGCCTTTTGGGCTTTTATGGCCTCCTATGCCATTGTGTTTCTGAGCGGTTTTTTAGGGATGTATCTGGCCGTGAAGAAACTGACGGCCAGCAGTATCCTGGCGGTGGTTTCCGGAGGCTTTTTTTGTATGCTGCCGGTTTATCCGATTTATGGGCTCTCCCAGATGGGGCTGCCGTTGCTCTTATACGCGTATTTATGCCTCAGAGAGGGAAAGCGGGTGAAGACCGCGCTGGCGTTGACGGTTTTCTTCGGCCTGACCAGCCATCTGGTGTGCACGGGCTATGGAGCCCTTGGATTCTGGGGGCTTGGAATTCTGTGGAGGCTCTTTCGAAAGAGGAAAGCCGGGTACTGTATGGCAGGGTTCGGGGTCCTGCTGGCGACTTATCTGGTGACGAATTATCGACTTTTTCTGGAACTGCTGTTAGGACAGGGGAATTATATATCCCATCGGGAAGAGCTGGTGAACGGCGAGATGCCCTTTTGGGAGACGGTATGGGATGTTTTTCAAAACAGCGCTCAGCATGCACCCTCCTATCACAGGGGGATGATTCTGCCCATTGTGCTGGGGCTGTTGGTTTTTGGCTGTCTTTATCACAGACTGTGCGCCGAAGCCAGGGAGGATTATCAGAGGGCGCTGATCGGAATGGCCGCGCTTGCAGGGATTGCGGTATTTTACGGGATCTGTAAGTCAAAGCCTGTGGTGGATTGGAAAAACAGCATAAGCGGCTCTCTGCGCTATTTTCAGGCAGAGCGGCTTTACTGGTTCTATCCTGCGGGCTGGTATCTGGAGCTTGCCCTTGTCTGCAGCGTCTGGAGACGGCAGCTGTGTGCGGCGGGACGGATTCACGGACCGGCGGCGTTGAGCAGGATACTGCTGCCTGTGCTGGCGCTGGCGGCGGTGGGGATACCCCATGCGGATACGGTTTTGCGCAATTCCTATTTCTACATGAATATGAGTCAGTATATCAACGGTCCCGGTGTAACAGGATACATTTCCTGGAAGAGCTTTTACGCGGAGGAGCTGATGGCGCAGCTGGAAGAGGCGATTGGCCTAGAACCGGCCTCCTACCGAGTGGCCCATCTGGGCATCAGCCCGGCGCCGGCCCTGATGCACGGCTTTTATACGGTGGACGGCTATTCAAACAACTATCCGCTGGAGTATAAGCACAGATTCCGGCAGGTCATTGGAGCAGAGCTGGACAAGAATGCGGAATGCGCCGTGTATTTTGACACATGGGGCAGCCGCTGCTATCTGTTCAATGCGCTGACAGGAAACTATTGGATGCTGAAAAAAGGAAGCGGTATCCAATATGAAGGGCTTTTGTTCGACATGGAGGCGCTGAGAGAGCTGGGCTGCCGGTACCTTTTTTCCGGGGGGGAGATTTCGGACGCAAAGCGGCTGGGACTTACGTTCATGGGATATTATGAGACGGAGGATTCCTACTGGGGTATCTGGCTGTATGCCCTGTAACCCGGTAAAACAGACAATGGTTAAAGCGGCAGAACCCACGAACTGCCGGCGCAATGCTGTTTGACAGACAGGACAAAGAAAGGACGGGCTCAAATGGAAAGTAAGACAAAATCTACCGTATCAAGGGAGATGATCGCAGCCGTGGTAAGCAGGCATTTCCCCGGGGAAGAGCTCCTCTCCATAGAGGAATTGACAGAGGGCATGTTTAACTCGGCCTATGTCATCCGGGGGAGCGGCATCATGGAAAGCGGAATTGTCCTAAAAGTGGGACCGGCACCGGAGGCGGAGCTTTTGACCTATGAGAAAGATATCCTGCGCACAGAGGTGGAAGCGTACAGGCTGCTTCAGGGCAGGCCCATCCGAATCCCGAGGATACTGGCTTGGGATTATACCCATGAGGAAATCCCCTGCGACTATTTCTTTATGGAGCATGTGGAGGGATGTCTGTGGAAGAACTGTGCAGAGAGGATCTCCCCGGAAAACCGCAGACAGCTTATGTATGAGCTGGGCAGATGCAATGCCGCAGTGCATGGGGTGAAAGGGAATTGGTTCGGCTATCTAAAGGAAGATGCCAGGTTCCGGTTCGACACCTGGGCCGAGGCATTTTTCGCCATGATGTCCGATATTCTGGAGGACGGCAGGAGAAAGGGCTGCCGGCTTCCTTATGACGAGATAACGGCCGCCGTAATCCGGAGGAAAGACTGTCTGAACGCAGTCCGGACGCCCTGTCTGGTGGACTTTGACATGTGGGCGGGGAATGTGCTGGTGGACGAGGCGTCCTGCTCCCGTATTACAGGCATCATCGACTTTGAGCGCTGCTTTTTCGGCGACCCTGCGGCCGACTTCATCTCCGCGGTATCTCTGTTTGACAATGTGGAGGAGGAGCCGGATTTCCGGCGGGGCTACAGCCAGGTCAGTCAAGTTCCCTTTGAAGTTACAGAGGACATGAGAATCCGCATGGACTTGTACCGGCTGTACATGGCGGTGATCCTATTTGTGGAGTCGTACCGGTTTGGGGAAACCTATGAGAGTAAGGTAAAGACGCAGATGGCGGAACGGATAGGCCGGCTGCTTAAGCAGGATACAAAATAAATCTGTTGACGTAGTATGTAAATGGTGATACGATATCCCTGAACAATTTGGAGTGGGGCTGAATAAAAAAGCGAGTTCAGTCCGTTGGCTGCACAGAATACATTCTGCTGCACAAATGCGCACCAAAGCGTGCCAGGAGGTATCAAAATGAAAAGAGTACTGACCATACAAGACATCTCATGCCTGGGAAAATGTTCCCTGACCATCGCACTGCCCGTGATATCCGCGCTTGGCTCCGAGACGGTCATCCTGCCCACGGCAGTCCTGTCAACGCACACAATGTTCCGAAATTTCACCTGCAAGGACCTTTCCGACCAGATCGAGCCTATTGCAAACCACTGGAAAAGCGAGGGCGTGGCCTTTGACGCTATCTATACCGGATATCTGGGGACAAGGGAGCAGATCGACCAGATAAAGGAACTATTCAAAAGCTTCCGAGGTGAAGATACGGTGATAATCGTCGATCCGGTGATGGCTGACAACGGTAAGCTGTATCCTGCCTTTGACATGGACTATGTGAAGAAAAATACCGAACTCTGCGCGGAAGCGGACATCATCGTGCCGAACATTACCGAAGCCTCCCTGATGACGGGAATGGAATACAGGGAGGAATACGATGAGGCCTACATAAAGGAGCTTCTTTCAAGGCTCAATGAGCTGGGCGCAGGCATCAGTGTCCTGACGGGGGTCTCCCTGGAAAAGGGAAAGACCGGTGTGGTAGGATACGAAAGGGAGACCGGGGAGTACTATATCTATCAGAATCGCAGGATCGATGCGGCCTATCACGGAACAGGAGACCTTTTCTCCAGCACCTGCGTGGGAGAGATCCTGAGAGGGAAGAACTGGCGCGACGCTATGCGAATCGCTGCCGACTATACGGCCCATACCATAGAGGTGACCCTGCAGAATCCGGAAAAGCCCTGGTACGGCGTGGACTTTGAGGCTACGATTCCGGATCTGATCGGTATGAGATAAGCCGGTCTTCGTGCGCAGCTGTTCCGAGTGAATTTCTTTGAAAATGGGAGAATAAGAAAAATCCGTTCTGGTATAGCAGGACGGATTTTTTTGTCTGCCGTCACACATATGAAACATTCAGGGTGTATCATGGAAAAAAGACCGTATGGCAAGGAGAAAAAGATGGCGGCTATTTTAATCGTGGAAGATGATAAGACTACAAACGACCTGATCCGCGACTACCTGTGTGACGCCGGGCATTCTGTCCGGCAGGCCTACGACGGCAGGGAGGCGCTGAGACGGTTTGCAGAGGAAAGCGCAGAGCTTGTGATACTGGATATTATGCTTCCGTACATCAATGGATGTCCGCCGGGACGGTGCAGGTAAAAGAGGATGCGGGGCGGGAGCAATATCGGCAGGATTTCTACCAGAAGACGGATTCCCGGCTGTATTCCTGCACCTATTTCCGCACTGCAAAGGCACAGCCCTGCTGTCTGGCGCTGCTTCTGACGCTTCAGCCGGTCCATGAGGCCAAAAATGCGTCCATTGTATTCCTCACCTTTTACGCTGGCGTCATCTCTGGTGCTGGCTGCCATTTTTGCTCTGCTGTATTCCGGGAAAATCACGAAACCTCTGTCGGACATCTCCAAAACCACGGAACGGATGCGGAAGCTTGACAAGTGGGCCATGTGCAAGGTGGAGACCCGGGACGAAATCGGGGTGCTCTCTGAGAACATCAACACCCTCTACAGGAGCCTGCTGACCACCATAGAGGATATCCGGAAAGAAAGCGCCCGGGTCGCCCAGGCGGAGGCCGCGAAGATTGATTTCCTGCGCGCCGCTTCCCATGAACTGAAGACACCGGTCACGGCCCTGTGCGGAATGCTGGACAATATGATCATGGGGATAGGGCGGTACCGGGACTGGGAGACTTATCTGCCTGTGTGCCAGGAGATGGCAGGTAGGTTCGGGGGGATGATACAGGAAATATTGGATGCGTCCAAGCTGAATTTTTCTTTTGCGGAGGAGCCTGCGGAGGAAGTCCGCCTGCAGGCCTTTGCGGAAAAGCTGCTGCCGCCCTGGCTGCTGCTTGCGAAATCCAGGGGGATACTGGCGGAGACGGATCTTGGGGCTGATTTTACGGCGGTGTTCCCGGTATTCGCAATGGAAAAGGTTTTGAACAATGTGATTTCCAATGGGGTAAAGTACACGGAGCCGCATGGCACGGTGCGGATTTATCTTGGACATAAGAGCATTGTGGTGGAAAATGAATGTACGCCCATTCGGCCGGAGGATTTGGTCCATATCTTTGAGCCGTTTTACCGGCCGGATTTCTCCCGGAGCAGGAACGGCGCAGGGGAGAATCCGGACGGAGGGAACGGCCTGGGACTGTACATTGCGGCGAAGATTTTGAAAGCGCTGGAGTACCGGTTTGAATTTGAGCCGTTTCTGTATCCGGACAGGGACGGAAAGGGCGGGATGCGGTTTACGATTTTCTTTTAATACAGGTGAAACCTGCACGCCACACAGATGAAACATAGAGATGCTATGATCTGATTGTCATGGGGGATGGATATCCTGCGGCAGGCCATGGGCAGAGCCAAGCCCGGGTAACTGCCCCGGTTAGAAGAGAAAAAGGAAAGCGGGTGTTTCAATATGGGATTGTGGCAACGGGCCTACTTATATGTCCGCCGGAAAAAAAGGAAATCAGTTCTCCTGTTCCTGACGGTCTTTCTGCTGTCGGCATTCAGTGTCACCGGACTGCTGCAGCGCAGTATGGCGGATTTGGCCGTCGTTCGGACCAGGGAAAGTCTAAAGGGCGCTTTCCGCATCGCGCCGGATATGCAGAACAGAGAGAACATAATCGTCAGCGAAGCGGACGGGGGAACGAATATCCGCTACATAGGGGCGCCGCTGAATGAGAAAGTCGCTGAGGCGGTCCAAAGCACCGAAAGGGTTTCTGATTATGATTGTGTAATTAAGGGAAACGCGATGCTCCGGGAAGAGATAAGCCTGATTGACTATAACGGAAAATATCTGGAGGACCCTGTGGCAATGCATTTGATATCCGTAGAAGCCCACAGGTGCACTCTGTACGCTGGGGATTTCCAAAAACAGCGGCTGCGGTTAGTCAAGGGGGAGCCCATCGGGGCGGATGACAGTTATGCGGCGGTAATCAGCGAAAAACTGGCATTGCAGAATCATCTGGAGATCGGAGACGAAATCAGGCTCTCTCCCTGCATAGGGCATGCCGGACAGGAAATCCGGGTGACAGTCAAAGGGCTGTTTGCGGTAGACGAAAACTGCGGCGGCAGCTCGGGGGGACATTCAGGCTGGAAACCGACACGGACAACCCCGCCCACCGGAAGAACCTTGTATCCACGGACCAATACAGCGCAACCTACTACGCGGGGGACGTTCTGGACAACAACGATATAGATGAGGTCATGAAGACTTCGGGAATCTCAGAGTACAGCGCAAGCATCGAAGCAGTGGCCAACCTGAAATCCGGGGATGGGGCCTATTACGACCTGGTGGAAAACGGGTACGGTTCCCGCACCTCATTCCCCCATATGGCCGCTATAGGGGCATGGAACTCCCTGGAGCAGTGCCCGTATTTTGCCAATCACCTCCTGGAGGTGACTCAGGGCGAACTCATCACAGACGACGGTACAGGGCAGGCTGTGGTCAGCCGTGAACTGGCTATGCTCAACCGCGTGGAAATCGGCGACAAGCTTACACTGGAAATAAACCGTGAAGTGGCAGGCTTTGAGGTCCCTGCAAAGAGACAGCAGTGTACCTTTGAAATCGTGGGCATATTTGATATCCGCGGGGAACAGCAGATCAACCAATATACATTATCCCGTCAGCTGCTGCAGAACCGGGTATTCGTTGACACCCGGACAATGCTGCCTTTTCTGAGGGGATGCACGGAAGAACTGGGTATGCCTGTGGGATATGACGAAATCACATTCAGCGTAGATGACCCTGCCGAGATGGATTCCATTCTCCAAAGCCTTCAGGAAAATGAGGCAATCAACTGGGAGTGCTTTAAAATCACCGTAGACAACGCAGGCTATCAGGGGGCGGAAAGTGCGTTAAAGAGCATGGACGGCGGAATCCGCGGCATGATCTTTGCCATAGCCGCAGTGGGAGGCGGAGCCCTGGTCCTGCTGCTGGGCATTTGGGCAAAATCCCGGATTCATGAAACGGGAATTCTGCTGGCTTTGGGCAGGAGCAAAGGGGAAATTCTTGCACAGCGGCTGGCGGAGAGCGCGCTGATTGCTCTCCTGGCGCTGGGAGCCTCCTGGGTCTGCAGCGGCATGGCTGCCAATGACGTGGGAAACCGGCTGCTGGCACAGGTGAACCGGCAGAGCGGAGAGTGCAGTATGATGCGCATAGCAGTTGTGGACGATGACCTCTTTTTTGCGGAGATGGTGGAGAAAGAGAAAGAGCGCTTCTTCGCGTCTAAGGAAGAGCCCGTGAGAGTCTGGCGTGGCCACGGCAGCGAATTGCTGGACTTGCTGGGCGGGCAGCCAGGTTTTGACCTCTACTGGCTCGGATGGAACAGGCAGACCAATGCAGAAAAAGTTTATTACAGAAGTAAAAGCAGGAATTACTCCGGAAACTTGGTTGCCTAGGGATAGTAATGCAATTATTTTGGACTTCTCCTCCGGCTCCGCTACCACTGC
This sequence comes from Lachnospiraceae bacterium, assembly GCA_022799755.1. Classification (GTDB taxonomy): domain Bacteria; phylum Bacillota; class Clostridia; order Lachnospirales; family Lachnospiraceae; genus Acetatifactor. The sequence continues at coordinate 895 of JAAWOU010000063.1, read as the reverse complement.
CCATGCCATGATGCAGGTCATGGCTAATCAGAGGTAATCAAAAGAGGAAAGGGAAAGCACAATCCAGACGGAACCGGCGATACAGTCAAGAAATATTTGTGAGTTAGCAAGAATCCTGATATAATGGGGATAAATGCCCATCCGGGGCAGAAAGGCAGGGAGAAAAATGCACATCAGCTACAAACCGCTCTGGCACACACTGATAGAGTGCAACATGTGGAAAGAGGATTTAAGACTTGTCGCTTGTCTGACCACAAATATGATAGCCAACATGGGCAAAGAGGGGAAACATATCAGCATGGACACGCTGGCACGAATCTGCGAAAAGCTTTACTATATCCCGGACTTGAAACTGCCGGATGAAAGCCGCTCCATTCCCACACTAGAGAACACAAAATATCGAGAAAATTTAAGATTTTGCTTGTATAATATAATTACAGTGACACAGGAAGGAGAAAGATACCCATGAATAGTTGGAATAGCGGTATACGTAATGCAATTTGTTACATTGAAGAGCATCTGACCGAGGATATTGATGTAAATGAAATCGCAAGCAAAGCATTTGTGTCAAGTTTCTACTTTCAAAAAATATTCAATGTATTATGTGGATTTACAGTTGGGGAGTACATCAAAAACCGCCGCCTGACTCTAGCTGCCCAAGAACTTTGTTCATCCGATATTAAGGTGCTTGATGCTGCACTGAAGTATGGATATAGTTCGCCTGACAGCTTTGCAAAAGCATTCACTAAATTTCATGGGATAACGCCTTCCCAGGCAAGAGAAAAGAATTGCAGCCTAAATTCTGTTGCTCCGCTGAAAATAAAACTTACATTGGAGGGTGGTACTATGTTAGAGTATAAAATTGTGGAAAAAGAACAGTTCACAGTTATGGGAG
>JAAWOU010000062.1 GCA_022799755.1 Lachnospiraceae bacterium | reverse complement strand
ACCAGAGCACCTCGTCCTTGCTGTAGAAAGTCTCCCCATGGGTGCAGTAGCCGCCGCAGCACACTGCAGTCCAGAATCTGCGCGACAGCTCCCTACCGGAAAGATTGCCCCAGGGATGAATGATATTTCCCTCATAGCGGCATTCGTCAAACACTACAGGCTTGTCATATTGTTCCCACAGCTCCGGCACTTCGTTTACGTTCACGTCCTGGATACAGCAGTGCGTGATTTCCTTTTGCGAGAAATCCCAGTAAGCCATACAGTTGTGATTGCTCAGGCAGTGCCCATAGGGGTCATGCTCTGCCACAAACCGGGCAAAGTCCGCCCAGTCCTCCCGTTTGTAATTGGGCATCAGGTCGTATTCATTGGCCAGGGACCACCAAAGGTTCGGCATGGCTGACAGTCTCCGCAGCAGATAGTCCAGATAGACCAGGCTGTCCTCCTTTGAAAATTTGGAGAAGCCCCATCTGTCGTACGGATGGAACAGAATCAGATCCCCCTGGATTCCGCAGGCGTCCAGCTCCCGGATCCGGCTCTCCAAGGCCTCCCAGTATGCGGCCACCGGTCTATGTACGTCCCATTTCCCCTCGGTCTTCTCAAAGGGATAGCACTCCGGGTCGTTGTGGTTGAAATCGTAGTGCTTTGGGAAAACGCAGAACCGCACTTTGTTGAAAGGCGCTTTGCGCAGGGTATCCATGGTAGTGTCCACCAAATTTCTCTCCTGATGCAGCAGTGCATACACCGTGGTGCCAAAGGGGCGGTAACAGGCGCCGTCCTCATACCGAAAATGCCGGCCGGCAGCCCGGACCATGCCGTGGGAGGCCGGAGTGGATCCGTCCGCCCCAGTCTCCCCGGCCGGCTCGCAGACCTCCTCTCCCTCTGCGGTGACCGCTCCCCATACTTGAAAGCGGCAGGTTCCCGTGCCGGAGGGGTAGTAGCGAACCTTGTACTGTCCGTCTCCCGCATAAAATCCGCTCACTTTTTTCGTCTCTCCCCCAAGGGTAAATTCTGCCTGCAGGTCAACCGCTGCTTTGGATCCCTCCGGTTCCGGGCCCGAAAAGGTCAGTTCGTATGTTTCGTATTGTCTCATCTTGGAATTCCTCTCTTTCCGTCATGGACTTTTCTTGTTTTTTCTGTTTTTCTTGTTTTTCGGTCTTCTTGTTTTGTATTTTACACCGTTTCTCCCTGCAGCACAAGCCTTACCGCTTCCCTCCAGCGCCCGTATCTTTCCTTTCGCTCCTCGAAAGGCATGGCCGGCCTGTACTCACGGTACCGCATTTTCGCAAATACTTTCTCCCGGTCATAGATTCCTGCCGCAATACCGGCCAGATAGGCGGCGCCAAGGGCGGAGATTTCCTCCCTCTCCGCCGCCCGCACCGCCGCTCCCGTCAGGTCGCTCTGGAACTGCATCAGATAGGGATTTCCGGCTGGCCCTCCGTCCACCCGCAGTTCCCGAACAGCCTCCCCGCAATCCTGCTCCATGGCATTCAGCACGTCCGCCACCTGACAGGCTATGCTGTCCAGAGCCGCCCGCACCACCTCCGCCCGGCCGGTGGTACGGCTCATGCCCCACAGAAGCGCCCTGGCATCCTCTTTCCAGTAGGGCGCGGACAGTCCGGTAAAAGCCGGAACCAGGACTGTCCTGTCCGCGCTGTTTGCGCGCTGTGCCAGGTCCGCCGTCTCCCCCGGGGAGGCGATCAGCCCCATGTCCTCCTTAAGCCAGGTCACCACCGCGCCGGTATAATTGATATTTCCCTCCAGCACATACTCCGCTTTCCCGTCAATCCTCCAGGCCAGGGAGGTGGCAAGCCCCGCCCTGCTGCGCACCGGCTCTCCCCCGATATTCATCATGATGGAGGAGCCGGTGCCGTAGGTGGCCTTTGCCATGCCTTTCCTGCGGCATCCCTGTCCGAACAGCGCGGCGTGGGAGTCTCCCAGCACTGCCAGAACGGGAATCTTATGTTTCAGAAATCCCTGGAAATCCGTATATCCGAAGCAGCCGTTGCTGTCTCTCACCTCCGGCAGACAATCCACGGAAATGCCGAACAGTCCGCAGAGCTCCCGGTCCCACTCCAGAGTCTCTATGTCAAACAGCTGGGTCCTGGAGGCATTGGAATAATCCGTGAGGTACGCTTCCCCTCCCGTGAGCCTGTAGAGCAGCCAGCTGTCAACGGTGCCGAAACAGGCATCCGGGCCGGGCATCACATGCTCTTTCAGCCAGGCCATTTTACAGGCCGGGAAATAGGGGGACAGCGGCATTCCGGTTTTCTCGTAGATCATATGCGCCTTGTCCCGAAGTCTGCGGGCGATATCCTCTGCCCGGCCGCACTGCCACACCACTGCATCCGCCAGGGGCCGCCCTGTCCGGTCCCAGAGCACTGTGGTCTCTCTCTGGTTGCTGATTCCCACGGCGGCGATCTCTTCCCCGGAAATGCCCGCCTGATTTACCGCCTCCCGCACCGCCTTAAGCACGTTCCCGTAGATTTCCTCCGGGTCATGGGACACCCAGCCTTTCCCGTTCACGATCTGTCTGTGGGCCGCGTCCGCCCGCCTCAGCATATTTCCCTCCCCGTCAAAGAGGATGGCCTTGGTGCTCTGGGTACTTTGGTCAATGCCTAACAGATAACTCACACCCTCACCGCCTTCCCTTATCCGGCCCTGCGCAGCATATTTTCCACAGATCCCGCAATGCCTTTTGCGTCCAGGCCGTATGCTGCAAAGATCTCCCGGTTAGTTCCGCCGATGAGATGGTCGTCGGGCAGGGCCAGGTTCTTGACTTTCCTCGGACAGACGGCGCCGATTGCCTGTGCCACCATGCTGCCCAGGCCGCCGTAGACGGAGTGTTCCTCTACCGTCACCACCGCCGCCGCGTCTTTCGCGGCCTCCAGCAGGCTTTTTACGTCCAGGGGCTTGACGCAGTACATGTCCAGCAGGCCGGCCCGGATGCCCCCTTTCTCCAGCAGCGCCACAGCCTCCAGACATTCCGCCACCATCTCCCCGCAGGCCACCAGCAGCACGTCCTCTCCCGCAGCCAGCAGACTGGCCTGATTCAGGGTAAAATCCATGTCCTCCCTGTAAATGTCCTTGCTGGCAGTGCGGCTGACTCTCACGTAGGCAGGCATATGGTCCCCCAGCAGCGCCTCTGTCAGCCTGGCGGTCTGGAACCGGTCGCTGGGCAGATACACCCGCATGTCCGGCAAGGCGCAAAAAGCCGCTATGTCCTGGCAGGAATGATGGGTCATGCCCAGGGCTCCGTAGCTGACGCCTCCGCTGATGCCGATGAGGGTCACATTGGCGCGGGAGTAGGCCACGTCCACTTTGACCTGCTCATAGCTTCTGGTGGAGAGAAAACAGGCCGGGGAGGCGGCGAACACTTTTTTCCCGCAGGAAGCCAGCCCCGCGGACACGGTCACCAGATTCTGCTCCGCAATGCCCATCTCCACGAACTGCTCCGGATAGGCTTCCGCAAAGGCGGACAGAGCGGCCGAGCCTCTGGAATCCGAGCACGCAACTATGACATCTCTGTCATTTTTTGCCGCTTCCATCAACACATCACATATCGCCTGACGATTCGTTATCTGATTTCCCATTTCATGCCTCCGTGGTTTTCCGATTTTCTGCGCCGCCCCTTTTTCCCGGTTCCCGCCATTGCTCCCCGGGGAGAGACTGTATTTTCTCCTCCAGCTCCGCCACTGCCCGGCGGTACTGCTCCTGTTTCAGGACGCCGTGGTGCCAGCCTGCCTGATCCTCCATAAAGGATACGCCTTTCCCTTTCACCGTATGGGCGATGACGGCAGTGGGCTTCTCTCTGTAAGCCGCGGCTGCCTCATAGGCTGCCAGGAGCTGCCCGCAGTCGTTGCCGTCTTCCACTTCCGTCACATGCCAGCCAAAGGCTCTGAATTTCCCGGCCAGATCATCGCTGCACATGACGTCCGCGGTCTTTCCGCTGATCTGCAGGCGGTTTAAGTCCACGGTGGCGCACAGATTGTCCAGGCGGTAATGCCCGGCCGCCATCATGGCCTCATAGTTGGAGCCCTCCGCCATCTCGCCGTCCCCCAGCACCACATAAGTCCGATATGCTCTCCCGTCCATCTTGGCCGCCAGAGCCGTGCCCACACCCAGGGCCAGCCCGTGCCCGAGAGAGCCGGAATTCATCTCGATGCCCGGCACATCCCGGTTGGGATGGCCGATGAATTTAGACCCGTAGGCGCTGAATGTGTCAATGGCCTCTTGCTTGTCAAAAAAGCCTTTCTCCCCCAGCACCATGTACAGAGCGTCCGCACAGTGTCCCTTGCTCAGAAAGAATCTGTCTCTGTCCGGAGACTCTCTGTCGTTCGGCGATACATTCATCACCCCAAAGTACAGTACCGTCAGAATATCGATGACGCTCAGATCCCCGCCCACATGTCCCGCCCCTGACCGGTAAACCTCCTCAATGATATCCCGCCGCAGGCCATAGGCCCTTTTCGTCAAATCATCCATGTCTCACTCACTCCTCCTGTCTATGGTAGAAGACTTTCGCAGCCCTGATACGGCCTGCAAAAGCGGCTTCACGGGTTCAGATGCCGTCATAGCCGCACACGCGCCCTTTCACCTGGTCCTCATTGTCGTCATACAGATCCGCCTGAATCCCCAGGTACTTGCAGGCCTCGTACAGCACCGGCACCACATCCTTGTGAATCCCCACGCAGTGATGGATGTAAGGCCCCTCCACCAGCTTCGCCTCCAGCTTTTTCAGGTTCTTTACCTCCACCCACACGTAGGTTCCCTTGGTGTAAGGGCCCTCCACGCCTTTTGCGCTGCCCAGAAGCAGCGAATAGGCCCCGTTGTCCCCGTCAAACCGGCACAGGGTCATCTCTCCCCCTCTGGCCCTGGCTTCCACTGCCCCCGGGTGGGAGAAAGCCAGAGGATAGCCGATGACAGGCCTGCAGGCCGCCACGGAGAGGGGCCAGGGGCCGCAGTGCTGGAGCAGTTCCCCGTTCTCATTGTCCGGATGCCGCACGGTCCAGTCCGCGAAGAAGCTTCTGGCCTCATCCATGCCCGCAGCCTCGGCCAAAACGGCAGTGACCGCGCCGTGGATATCCGTCTCGCAGACCACGGGAAGCCCCTCCTCGTTCAGCAGGCTGTTGGCCGCGCAGGGCATGATGCCGATCTCCCCCTGGAGGGCATTCCAGCACTGGATGGCTATGGCATTGCAGCCGTAGCGCCTGGCCAGCTTCTTCATGGCCACTTTCAGCGCAGCCACTTTCGCAAGCTCCTCTTCCTTTACGGCGATCTCAAAATGTTCTCTGCAGTAGGCAATGGTCTCCCTGACCTCTGCGCCCTCTTTCGCTGCCTGCTCCATCTCCCGGGTCAGCTCCGGCAGGGGCACCGGGGACAGCTGTATCCCGAATCTCTCCAACAGCTCTCCCTCGTTGCACATGGTGGACCAGAAGTCAAAGGGTCTGGGGCCGATCTGCAGGATCCTGGTCCTGCGGAACGCTTTCACCACATTGCAGACAGCCAGGAAATTCCGGATGCCTTTCTCAAAAGCCTCGTCCTCCAGCCTGCAGTTGCACAGATAGGTAAAGGGAATCCGAAACCGCCGCAGCACTTTCCCGGTGGCGAACAGACCGCACTGGCTGTCCCTGGCCCGGATCCCTTTTTCGTCCGGCCTCTCGTCCCTGGGTCCCCACAGCAGCACAGGCACGTTCAGCTCCTTTGCCAGCCTGGCCACCTGGTACTCCGTCCCGAAATTTCCGTGAGGAAAAAACAGGCCGTCCACTTTCGCCTCCCTGAACTTCTCCTCAATTCGCATTCTGTCACTGTCGTCATGGAGCAGTCCGTCAGACGCAATGCCGTCAATATCCACAAACTCCACGCCCAGCCCGCGCAGCCTCTCCCTGGTCAGATCCGCATACCGCACCGCCTCCGGGGCCGAAAAAAGATTCCTCCTGGTGGGCGCATACCCTATTATCACTCTCGCCATGTCCATCCTCCTTTTGTTTTATATCCGTTCCCGCTTTCTGTCCTGCTTCAACCCACTGCTTCCTTTCGATACCTACATTATTCCGGTTTCGGAACTTAATTTCAAGGCATAATTAAGTATTATTTAGTTAATTCTTGACTTAATTTACTAAATCTTTTATACTTAGCTTACTGGCTCCATGCACATCAGACCCCAGCGGGTTGCGCACACTGCCAAAGCCTGCCGAGATTCAAAGCTTGGGCAGGCATCAGGAGGATACTATGTCGATTACCGCGAAAGAATTGTCCCAAATACTGCATCTGTCCGAAGCTGCCGTGTCCATGGCCCTGCGCGGCAGGCCCGGCGTCAGCACGGCCACCCGAAAGCGCGTTCTGGAGGAGGCGGCCAGACAGGGCTATGATTTTGGCCGTATCAAAGAGGACAGCACCTCCGGGACAGCCGTCATGGGGACGCTGTATTTCATCATTTATCGAAAGCACGGCGCCGTGGTGGCAGACACCCCCTTTTTCTCACAGCTGTCCCAGGGCATCGACACCGGCTGCAGAATGCAGCATTATTATCTGAATATTTTCTATCTGGATGAGGGGGAAGATATTGAGCTTCGACTGAAGCAGACGATCCATTTTGACTGCAGGGGAATCCTGCTGCTGGGCACGGAAATGCGGGAGAATGACCTGCTTCCTTTTCTGAAGCTGAATCTCCCTCTGGTGGTTCTGGATACTTATTTTGAGACGCTGCAGGCGGACTATGTGCTGATCAACAATGTGCAGGGAGCCTATCTGGCAACGGACTATCTGATCTCCCACCGCAAGAGCCAGCCCGGGTACCTGCGCTCCTCCTACGCCATCAACAATTTTAAAGAGCGGGCGGACGGGTTCTACAAGGCAGTGCGCGCCCACGGTATGTCCACCGCCAAATCCAAGGTCCATCTCCTGTCCCCCTCCCTGGAGGGGGCCTACGCGGACATGCTGGAGATTCTGGAGGCCGGGGAGGACCCCGCCTCCTGCTATTTCGCGGACAATGACCTGATTGCCTGCGGCGCCATGAAAGCCATGAAAGAGAGGGGCTTTTGCATCCCCCGGGACATTGCCGTCATCGGATTTGACGATATGCCTGACGCAGCCTGCATGGAGCCGGCCCTGACCACGGTCCATGTGCCGAAACAGTACATGGGCGAGGCAGCCGTCCGCCGTCTCGCCCAGATCATCGGCCAAAAGCAGACGCCCCTGAAGCTGGAAGTCGCCACCGCCCTGGTAAAGCGAAAGAGTGTGTGAGCCATAAACTTAAGGAAACGTCCGGCTGCTCCACGGTCATCAAATTCTTCGTCCCCGGGGCAGAACAAAATCCCCGCCTTAATCTTCTCCTCTTCCCGCATGGCTGCTCCTCCTGTCTCGCTCGTTCTCATTTCCGGACAGAATGTCCCGGGCGTCAATGCACTTCACGCGTAACGCCCGGGACATTCCTGCCGGATTCCACAAGCCTTACAGAGTAAGTATACCAGAATCTCTTCTCCCGTGCATCCATAAAATCACAGGATCCGGCTGCAAATTCTGTCTATCTGCGCTCCTGTGGTTATTCCGCCACGGAGATCACCAGCTCCGTCTCGATATCGCCAATGGGGCTGCCTGCCTGGACATACTGGATGGACGCGCCGTTTTCTCCTACGGCGGACACGATCTCCCCGGCATTGTCAAAGGTAAATGTCACGGTAAAGCCGTCCTCACCCATGGTCCAGGTACCTGCGTCCAGTTCCATCTCCTGCCCGAAAGCCGATGCCACGACTTTGACACTGCCGTCGTCAAAGAGCTGTCCCACCACGTCAGCCTCCACTTCCTGTCCGGGAATGGGCGTGGTCCCTTTCATCTCCATAGCGGCCTTGGGTCCGGAGCTTGCCGTGCTGACCATGGCCACGGCCTCGCCGCCGTCCGGTGTGTAAGTAGCCTTGGCCTGGTCCGCAGCTACGGAAAGCACTGCTTTGGTGTCGGAATCGGAATCCGGCGTCAGGGTGTAATCATAGCCGTCTGCACCCTGGGCCATGGACCAGGTCCCCTCCACCATCATGTTTACCAAATCCATATATCTCCCGTTGTGATACAAAGTCAGAGTGGAAGTGGCTTCCTGGGACGCCACAAAATCAAGATAGGCAATGCCCAGCTCTGCCTCGTAAGTGGACATGCTCGCCGAAGCCTGGTCCGTGTCATGGGCATATCTGGCAGGTCCGCCGCCTCCGTCTCCCGGGACTCCTCCCCGGACGACTCTGGAGCTTCCGCTGAATCGGATGCCTCCGGCTGACTTTCCTGTGTGCTTTCCTGACTGTTTGAGACAGGCTCCGAGCCGCAGCCGGCCAGCATGGAAATGCAAAGACATGCGCCTGCCAACAGTGCCGTAATCTTTTTCGCTTTCATCATAAATCCTCCGCTAAATGATTTCCTTTCGGGATTCTCCCTTTCAGGATAGATTCATTATGCCATTTTACAGGCCAAAAATATCACACAAATCCGATTCTTACTCCCAGAAATCCGACCAATCCGGCTTGTCCGGGCAAGCCGGGCGATTGCCCAACTGCTCCCGCAAAAATTAGTTGCGTGCGCACGCATCTTATGATATGATACTATAAGATTGGAGGTAGATATCCGTGAAAATATTAAAATGGCTTTCGGTGGCGGACCGTTTTTACAAGATTTATCTGGACAAGCAGCTTGCGCCCTTTGGCATCAACAGCAGTCAGCATATGTTTCTGATTAAAATATGTGATTCTCCCGGCATTCTGCAGGATTCTTTGCTGGACATGTTTTATGTCCATCCCAGCAATATCGTGCGGACAATCGCGGCGTTGGAAAAGCAGGAATTGATCACCCGCTCTCCCAATGACCAGGACAAGAGAACCTGGCAGCTGTACCCCACCCACCGGGCCCTGTCTGTGATCGAGGACATACGGACAGTCTGCGAAGAGACCGAGGCCCTATTGCTGCAGGGGTTCAGCGAAGCGCAGAAAGATACGTTTACTGCTCTGCTGATGCAGGCCGGCAAGAACATTACGGCCCAGCTGCATATAGAGAGAAAGGAAGATGAATTCAATGACTGAAAATCCTCTTGGGTATGAAAAAATACCGAAATTGTTGAAAAGCTTTGCCATCCCCAGCATTACGGCCTCCCTGGTGGGTTCCCTCTACAATATCGTGGATCAGATTTTTATCGGTCAGGGAGTGGGATACCTGGGAAATGCCGCAACCAATGTGTCCTACCCGTTCTCTACCATCTGTCTGGCGATCTCACTGCTGATCGGAATCGGCAGCGCATCCCGCTTTTCCCTTTATCTCGGAAACAAGCAGCCGGAAGCGGCAGCCAAGGCGGCAGGAAACGGCATCAGTCTGATGGTAATCTCCGGACTTGTCTATCTGATCATCGGCGAAAGTCTGCTGCCCCAGCTTTTGAGATTGTTCGGGGCTACCAAAGAGGTGCTCCCCTACGCGCAGCAGTACGCCGGCGTCACCTTGGTGGGAATGCCCTTTCTGATCGTAACCAACGGCATGAGCAATCTGATCCGTGCGGACGGAAACCCCAGGTATTCTATGACCTGTATGCTCAGCGGAGCCATTGTGAATACCATCCTGGATCCCATATTTATTTTCGCTTTTCATTGGGGCATGTTCGGCGCGGCTCTGGCCACTATCCTGGGACAGATTCTGTCCTTTCTCTTGGCCGTCCGCTATTTACGGCGCTTCAAAACCGTTCAGTTTAAAAAAAGCTATTTTAAGCCAAAGCTGAAAGAATGCCTGAAGACCTGCAGTATGGGAATCAGCAGCAGCGCGAATCAGGTTGCCATCACTTTCGTGCAGATCGTACTGCATAACTCGCTGACCCATTACGGCGCGCAGACTGTCTATGGCTCCGAGATCCCTCTGGCGGCCTGCGGGATCGTCATGAAGACCAATGCGATTATCCTCTCCATTGTGGTCGGCATATCCCAGGGAGCCCAGCCGATCATAGGATTTAACTATGGGGCCAGACAATACTCCCGCGTGCGGAAAGCGTACCTGCTCGCCGTAAAGTGGAATCTCATCGTCTCCGCAGCGGGCTTTTTCCTGCTGCAGTGCTTCCCCAAATATATCATCTCTCTGTTCGGGGACGGCGATGCCCGCTATCTGGAATTTGCAGTGCTGTTCATGCGCATTTTCCTTTTTATGGTGCTGGTAAACGGCGTACAGCTCCTCTCCTCCAGCTTCTTCACCGCCATCGGAAAAGCCATGAGAGGGGCTTTTCTGGCCCTGACGAGACAGGTCTTCTTCCTGATTCCGCTCATTCTGCTGCTCCCGCTGCGCTTTGGGATCATGGGCGTGCTGTACGCGGGGCCTATTGCCGATTTCTCCGCATTTGTATTGTCTGTAGTGCTGGTGGGCAGAGAGTTCAAAAGGCAGAGGATGATTACACAGGAAGTATAATCAGGACAGAAGCGCCGAAGCCGGGGCGGCATGTGCGGAGATCTGTGGGATTATTGCATCTCCAGCTGCCGCCCCGCCTCCTCCATCACTGTCTCCATCCCCGCCCGCCGCATCTCCTCCAGGAATTCCGTATAGGATTCCTCCTCCACACTGCCGTTTTCCAGGACAGGCACATATTTCTCCACCACTTTCCGCAGAGCAGCCAGTTCCGGGTTCACCGCCTGTAGTCCGCAGGCACAGCGCATCCTCTCCGAACAGAGCCTCCATCTCGTATCCCGACGCGCTGGAGCCCGGATAGGTCAGCACCAGCCCGCTCTCTATGAGCTCCTCCGGATAGGCATCCGTGAAAGCCGCATCGGGATAAATGTAGCCCTCCCGGTACCATTGCCGCATATATTCCAGAAAGTCCGTCAGCTCCTCCCAGGTGTAGATGTGCTCCGCCTCATAGGCAATCCCGGTCTCCCGCACCAGTTCGGCGCATGTCCACAGGCCATAGCCGTTTCCGAGCAGATCCGGCACCGGGGCCACACCGTAAGTCCGGCCTTTCACCACAGCCCCCTCCGTCACATATACGCTCTCCTCCATGAGCAGACCGATCTCTTTGCCATAGGTTTCCAACAGGCTGTCCAGAGGTCTCAGCATCCCTCTGCTGACATAGGTGGCGATATCCTGGCCCCCCAGCATCATCAGGTCAATGCGCTCATCCTTGCTGATCCACAGGGGATACTGGGTAAAGGTGTCCGACTCGTCCGCCAGCCGGAATACGATCTCCGCGCCGATTTCCTCCCGGGCGATTTCGTTGACGGCGGCCGTGACCTGGTCCAGATCCTCCAGCACGCTGGTGGGCAGCGTCTGATAAGTCACCACCAGCTTCTCCGCCTCCGCCCAATCACCGCTCTCCCGGCCGGGCAGGCTCCCGGATTCCTGCCGCCCCCCATCCTGACGCCTGCAGCCCGTCAGGACCGCCATGCTGACCCACAGCAGGCAGAAAAGCCAGCAGCGGGCATGCCTTTCCCCTCTCTTTTCCCATGCACTCTTATTTCTCATACCGCCACCTCATCTCTCCCGGGCTCCTCCGCCTCTGTCATATAGGGCACGTCCAGCCAGACCTGGGTTCCCTGTCCGGGGCTGCTGGTAATCTTCATGACGGCCGCCTCCCCGTAGAAGACTTCCATCCTCCTGCGGCAGTTCCAAATTCCCTGTCCACCACCCGAAGTCCAAGATCCAGATCCATTCCGGGAGCCTCCCAGAACACATTTCGGCCGTACCATCCGGAGAATATCCCCTCCCAGTCCGCGGAGGTATAGAGGCGCAGCTTTCCGCTCTGAAAGCTGTATACCAGGCCGCAGCTTTTCAGGTAGACACGGTTTCTGCGCCAAAGCTCGGGCGTACCCAATGTGTCTAGATATTTTTCCATATCCAGCAGAAAGCCCGCGTAATAGTTGGTGTATTCATACTGTCTGGAGAGAAACTGTCCCTGTGGCAGAGACAGATATTCCCAGTTTTTTGTATTTTCACCGCCCTCTCTCCCGTCAGTCTGCGCCTGCTTCGAAATGCGCTCTTCCAGCGCCCTCTTCAGCTCCTCTATCCGGGCGATTTCGTAGGAGCCCGCCGTATACTTCAGGTACAGCCGCTCCCCCTCCTTGTCATACAGCCACGCCATGCCGTCGCGTCCGCCGCTTTCCCGAACTCCATGGAGCTCCTCCAGCATCTCCAGCGCAGTCAGAGGATTGTTGACCTCCTCCAGCGTCAATTCCGTCATATAGCTGATCAGAAACCCGGAAAAGCGTTCCTCTATATTCTCCAAATCAGATACCAGCCCGTTCATGGCAGTGTCCAGCTCCCGCTGGTACGCATCCTGTATGATGACTGACCCTAAGTTCATGGCCTGGGGCAGCATGATCCGGGCCATGGTGCGGAAATGTCCTGCTCCGTCGATGCGGGCCGCCTCGTACATCTCCTTGGGAACGCTGTTGAAAGCGTTCATCATCATAATCATGAACATGGCATTGGTGCACCCCGGCACGATCAGGGCCCATCTGGTTCCCACCCAGCCTAATTTCCGGATGACCATGTAGGTGGGCACCATGCCGCCGCTGAAGAGCATGGGGAGCATTATTGCCAGAATCATGAAACCCTTTAGCTTCGTGTCCCGGCTCATGGCATAGCCGGTCATCACTGCCAAGAAGAATCCCAAGACTGTGGACGCCACTGTGTACAGCAGAGTATTGGCATAGCCGGTGAGGATGGAGCTGTCTTTGAAGATATGCTTGTAGTCATCCAGGTTAAAGTCGCCTACGGGCAGCCATGCCACGCCGGAGCTGGCAAGCAGAGTCTTTCCGTCGGACAGAGAGCTCATCAGCACATGCCACATGGGCACCAGGCTGCAGAACGCAACCAAAGCGCATACCAGAATTACAATGAGGTCTACCACCCTGTCTCCCACACTTGGATGCTCCACCATAGAGGAGATTCTGTTGTCATCTTTCGCATGATTTTTATCTTTCTCAGACTCATGTCATGTCTCCTTATTTGTAGTCCGCAGGGTCCCTACGGTATCGCCGCTTCCGGGAACATACGCTGTCCCGCAGGCATGGCCGCGCGTACGGGCACCGACAGAACCCCTGCTGTCTAAACGCATGTCAGAACAGTGAATTTCCGTCGCCCCATTTCCGGCTCAAGGTATTGGAGCCGATGAGCAGCACCGTTGCCACAATGGACTGGAACAGGCCCGAAGCCGCCATGGCCTCGGTGAAACTCCCGAACATCCACTCCCAGTCGCTGATGTACACCGGATCCGTGCCGCCGCTGGGAAATACCACATCGTCCGTCCAGCTGTCCACGTCATTGGGGTCCGTATAGCCTCCGGTAAAGGCCTGGCCCGTCTGGGGATGTTTGCCGTACTTCACGATCCAGTCCCTGCGGTACATATTTCCCGAGAAATAATATCCATAGTCTTCGTTTACCGAGTTGATCGACAAGATTCGTTCTTAGCCGTCAATGTCGAACACCACTTTGCTCTTTAAAGCCTCATTGGTCTGAATCATATTGTAATAGTTCGGCATGTACTGTTTCACCAGATCCAGGATCATCTCCGACTCCAGCATTCTGGGCGCCGCATCCGCCGGAGCCCTGCATCAAAGTGGGGAAGTCTCCCGTGGCAATCATGGTCTCGTAGTTGTTCTGCTGGCTGCCTGCGGGAGGGACCTGAAACTCTAATGTGATCTTATCGTCATTCTCTCCCCAGGTCTGACTCAGCAGATAGCGGATCGTGGGATTCTGCGCATAATCCGTGTAGTAGGACGCATCCTGGGCATTGTAGAGCCATACAGAATAAGTATGGTCCTCCGACGCGCCGCCCATGCCGCCGCACCCGGTCACGGCAAGCGCCGCCATGCCCACCACTGCCGAAACTGCCAGTCTTTTTACCCTTTTCATATGGTACCTCCTCGTTTTTCATTCCTTGAATATGATGCTATTATACAAGATATTTTTTCTGAAAAAACCATGAAATCCGATTTCAACTACAAACAAATCCGACCTGTTGAAATAATGAATCGGAAAGTTGACAAAACAACATGGGAAACGTACAATATATATACGCAAAGAGAAACGACACACAGGTGACCGCAAAGGAGCATGAGGGATGGGTATCGGGAAGAACATCGGCGCGGAGGCGCAAAAAGGGTATATTATCGTGGAGTCAGGTCCGGACAGGCCTTTTAAGATTCTGTACGCGGACCAGGCGGCCTGTGAAATGACAGGGGTGTCCATGGAGGAATTGTTGTCCGCTACCGTCCCGAAACCGGCTCCCGGATATCTGGACAGCCTGCCGGTGACCCTGGATGCCTGCCACCAGCTCTGGGTTCTGAACACCACGGACAGCCGCCTGAAAAGCGAGGCCGAGCTGATCCGGATGAATCAGAAGCTGGAGGAGGCATTGAACGCGGCGGAGGCGGCCAACCGGGCAAAAAGCGCTTTCCTCTCCAATATGTCCCATGATATCCGCACCCCCATGAACGCCATTGCCGGCATGACCTCCATCGCCCTGTCCCACATTGACGAAAAAGCCAGAGTACAGGACTGCCTGCACAAGATACAGACAGCCTCCACCCACCTGATGAGCCTGGTGAACGACGTGCTGGACATCTCCCGGATAGACAGCGGGAGGCTCAGCCTGAACGAAGAATTGTTCTCGCTGGCGGATCTGATCCATGATGTGACGGTCATCATACGCCCTCAGGCCGCACAGAAAGGCCATTGCCTGAAAATGGAGATCGGGCAGATCTATGAGGAAAGCCTCCTGGGCGATTCCCTGCGGCTGCGGCAGATATTGGTCAACATAATCGGAAATGCCATAAAATACACGCCGGATAACGGCAATATCCAGGTCTTAGTCTCCCAGTATTTCGTCCGCGATAAAGCCGCGGAAAAGGAAGAGTGTCTGTGGCTGGACTTTGTCTGCCAGGATAACGGTATCGGCATGAGCGAAGACTTCCTAAATCGCATTTTCATGCCTTTTGAGCGGGCCAGCAATTTCACCATGAGTAAAATTGAGGGGACAGGCCTGGGCATGTCCATTGTGAAAAGTCTCACGGACCGCATGGGCGGCCGCATACAGGTCGAAAGTAAGGAGGGCCTGGGCAGCAGATTCCGGATAGAGCTTCCCCTGACCGTCATGCCAAAGAACGGGAAATCGTGGAACGCCCTGGCTGAAAAGACGGTACTGATCGCCGAGAGCACCGACTCCCGGGCCGAAAAGATAATGGCCTGTCTCAGAGCGGAGAACATCCTCCCCCAGCGGGTAAAGAACGCTCTGGACGCCGTAGCCTGGCTGATCCAGGCGCAGAGCGAGGGCCATATGCCCTGTGCCCTGCTTTTGGGGCAGGAGCTGGAGGATATGCCCGTGCTGGATCTGGCCGCCCATGTGAGGCAGTCGGCCGGGCCGGATTTTCCCATTCTGCTGATATCGGAAGCCGATTGGGCCCAGCTGGAGTACCGCGCCACCAGGGCGGGCGTCAACGCTTTCGTGCCCTGTCCCCTGTTTAAAAGCAGGCTTTTGGACACGCTGGCAGCTCTCATGGAGGACGGCAGCGCAGGGGAGAAAGCCTCTGCCGTCACCAGCGCGGACTACAGCGGCTGCCATGTGCTGTTGGTGGAAGACAATGAGCTGAATCAGGAAATCGCCATGGAGATGCTCTCCGGAAACGGCGTTCATGCGGAGGTGGCGAACAATGGCGCCGAGGCCTTAGAGAAGTTCAAGTCCTCCCCCGAGGGCTATTATGACCTGATCTTCATGGATGTCCAAATGCCTGTCATGAACGGCTATGAGGCCTCCATGCACATCCGCACGCTGCCCAGAGACGATGCCGGGAAAGTCTGGATCGTTGCAATGACTGCCAACGCGTTCGTGGAAGATATCCGCACCGCCAGGGAGGCAGGCATGAACGAGCATCTGGCAAAGCCTGTAAATCTGGAGCAGCTTCAGGAAATCCTGCACAGACAGCTTGGAAAGACGAAAAAAGGGTAAAGCTATGCAGCCATATCAGGAAGAATATATTGCCAATTTAAAAAAGAACTCCGAACTTACCGACCCGGGATACCGGGACCGCCAAAGCTTTGAGGCCTATCTCGAAAGACAGCTCCTGTACAAGGGCCAGCGGGAGAAAATCGTAGAGCGGAACATGGCATTGCTGCGGGAAAACCTGTTCCCTCTTTTGGACCGCCTGTACGAGGCAGACCCGAAAGAGCTTCTGGAGCTGAGAGAATTCGCCGCCACACTGTTTGACGGGAGAACCGAACTGGACATAGGGCTGTTCTGTCAGATTCATCAGGCTCTGCTGGACAGAGCCCGGATCCAAAAAGACCGCGACGCCATGATCTGCGAGCTGTACTGGCTGGGGATAGGCTACAACAGTCTCTGCGCCAAACTGTTGGGCCTGAATCTCCCGGCGGCGGACCGCTATACCTCCCAGATGCGGCTGTACTTCATGGAGGCGGCCGCCTATCTGAAATATTTCCATGAGATCGAAAACAGCGAGACAAAGGGATACATACTGCGCTCCCGCGCCAATGTATCCCTGGGCCAGTTCAAATCGGCCAGCGACAAGATTCACCTGGTGAAATACACGCTGCGGATCCTGCAGGATAAATGGTATCAGGAAAAGGCTCCGGAGCTTCCCTGGAGCCGTTATATCTATATGACTCATTTGCAGATGGCTTCCAGCATCTCCCGCAGCAAGGACAATGCCATGACGCCTCAGGACGTTGCGGACGTGATGGAATCTGTCTACGTGGTCTATGACCAGCAGCTGGCCCAGGCCAAGAGTCAGGGCCTGCCGGCGCCTGTCAAAACCACCTTTTCCTATGATTCCATCAACTATTACTGCGGTCTGGACTCCCTGGACGGGCTGCTGCTGAAGATGGAGCGTCTCATGGACGAGGCTTCCATGACCGACTACTCGGGGGAGGGGATATACGCCATCGTTTTCCTCCCGGCCTTTTACTGTAATTTTCTGCGGGATAATCCGGAGAAGCTTCCGGAGCGGACAGACTATCTTGACAGCCTTTACAGGCGGGCCTCCGAATACGTGGAAAGCTTTCCCCATGCCTCGGAGAGCGAGCCCCTGTTCTTCGCCCTGCGGCAGCTGATGCTGGTCTTTGTAGAGACGAAAAGCAGTATTTCCTACGGCGTTCTGCTGCGGAAGCTCCTGATGCGCTTCATGCCGGAGACCTATATCCACTCCCGCACAGTGGGCGGGGCTGCCGCTGCCTTTTGCGCGATTCTCATGGAGGAGGAACCTGACTTTTTTGACGATATCGATTTCATTCGTGAGATAACGGATCCCCAGCGGAAGACGGACGCTGTGCTGGATTATGCCATGAACGGCGGCTTATTCCATGATGCCGGAAAGATCGGTTTCACCAATCTGTACGCCCGGACGATGAGACAGTGGTTCGAGACCGAGTACACCATGGCCGCACTGCACACCCAGCTGGGACAGGAGAGACTGGCCAATCAGCCCTCCACAAAAGACTACGCCCCCATCGCACTGGGACATCACTCCTGGTATGACGGCTCAGGCGGCTATCCGGAGAGTTATGTCCGTCTGGACTGTCCGTACAGACAAATGGTGGATGTGATCTCACTGATGGACTGGCTGGACAATGTCATATACACCACGCATCTGTACACCGGAATCAAAAAAACGTTCCCGGAGGCTGTCCGGGAGGCCGTCCAGCTGGGCGGGAAGCGGTTCTCTCCGCTCCTGACAGAACGGCTGACGGACAAATCCATCGTCCGGAAGCTGGAGGAGGCGCTCAAAGACAGCCGCCGGGAAGCGTACCGGCAGCTGTATGAGGCGTCAAACAATCCTATTCCACAATAATCCTTGCCCCGGCAAGGTTCTTTACCTGGGTGAAGATATCCGTTTTGTCACCGTTTTTCCAGGCAGTGTCCACGCCGTTGGAGTACTCCTCCGTCTCCCGGTCCGCCTGTGACTCTCCCGGCAGATGCACAGCCACCACTCTGGTCTTAAATTGCAGTCTGTCCCGAACCGCATTGCTGCCGGGCTCCGTACCCAGATATCCCGGCTTCTCTCAGAAATCCGCCGGAGACTGCCACAAATCCCACAGAAAGGTCACTGCAGCAGCGCCGGGCAAGGCAGTCGCATATCTCCCGGCGCAGTCAGGGACACGGCAGACGCATATCCTCCGGCTAATCCTCCTCGGCCGCCGCGTAAAAGCCCCGGCCCGGGGAGCAGGTGCAGCCGTCCTCTGTGACGGTATAGGTTCCGGTGAGCCCGATGTCCTCGGAGGAGCTGCCCAGCTGCACCTCCATAAGGCCTTTTTCCGTCTTCCAGCACATCTCCTCTTCCAGGAACGCCATCTGGCTGGCTTTCATGAGAAAAGTGACTCTCTTGCGCTCCCCAGGCTCCAGGTGCACCCGCCGGAAACCCGCCAGCTCTTTCACCGGCCTAGCCATGGAGGCAAAGCAATCCCTCACATAGAACTGCACCACCTCGTCCCCGGCCGCAGCCCCGATATTCTCCACGGTCACACGGATCCCGACGGTATCATCGGGCAGAATGCACACCGTTTCCATGGGCGGTTCCTGTCCCCTGTCGCTTTCCGTGGAGGCCGCTTGGTTCCTCTCCTCCTTAGACGAAAGGCCTCCCTCCATGCTGTTTTGCCCCGGCGCTGCAACGCTTCCCGCCGCCCAGATATGCAGATCGGAATAGGAGAAATTTGTATACGACAGACCGTATCCGAAACAATACCTGGGCGTATGGGGCATGTCCACATATTCCTTGAAGCCGATGCTGTCCCCCTGGTGCCAGGCGGAACCATTGGGATGGTTGTAGTAAAGGGGCGCCTGTCCGGCGCAGCGGGCCACTGACAGCGGCAGCTTGCCGCCGGGATTGTACGCTCCCAGCAGCACGTCCGCGATGGCCTGGGCCCCTTTCTCCGCAGGGTTCCAGGCCTCCAGCAGGGCGTCCATGTATCGGTCCGCCCCGTCGCTGGACAGGGGCCTGCCGTCCAATACTATCACAAATCCGACCGGATCCCGGATTCCTTTCTGTGCGCCAGATGAATGCCGATATGCCCGATGCCCAGGACGGTCACTGCGGCTATCAGCGCAGGGTTCCTCCCGTAAATCCCCAGCAGGAAGAAAGCCGCCACAGGCAGCGTAGCCCCTGCCACAGGCACCCCAAGGAAACTGCTGTAGAAATCCGCCATTGTCTTTTCGCTGGTAAAATACCGCACCCAATAGAGCTCATAGCACACCATCAGCGCAAACGACACCACCAGCCACAGGCACCAGCCGGACCATGGTCTCAGGTTGAA
Source organism: Lachnospiraceae bacterium (assembly GCA_022799755.1). GTDB lineage: Bacteria > Bacillota > Clostridia > Lachnospirales > Lachnospiraceae > Acetatifactor. The sequence goes on along the minus strand of JAAWOU010000062.1, from coordinate 4,443 downwards.
ATCGGAAAAGAGCAGCACCAGACAGCTCACCAAAGCCTCTCCCGCCCGCTCCAGAATCACAAGTATCCTGTTCTCCTTCCCCATGTATTTTTCGTAGTCCTTTGGCCGATGCCTGGTCCACAGCATATTGGGCAGCATCAGCATCGCCAGGTAAATCAGTCCTACATAAGAAAATCCGAAATGCATTTATATACCTCCGTGGAAAGCGGCAGCCCCTCTGTACGGCCCTTACTGCGCACAAAGGGCCCTTGCCTCAGGATGTCCTCAGCTCAGGGCAAACAGCTTCGCCCCGTGGGCAGGCACAGAGGCGGCCACCACATTTTGCTCTGCGCTTGTCCGCTCGCCGCTCCACAGCTCTCTCGTCTCCCGGACCCGTACACTGCCGGCCCCGGCAAACTGTTCCACCTGGCTGCAGTCGCAGGAGATCACGGTCTCCCCCTCCCCCAGGTTGAAGAACGCCAAATACCTCTCACCGGTGCTTTCGTTCAGGCAGCTCCATACGGCATGTCCCCGGTCCCGCTCCACCTGCTTTCCCACGTAAGCGTTGCCCGTGAGCTTCAGGATCTCCTGCCTGGTCAGAAGCCATTGGGTCCACTCATCCAGCTTCGTCAGCTCCGCCCCGATCATCAGAGGAGAGCCGAAAACGCACCAGAGGGTCATCATGGTCTTCTGCTCCTCACGGGTGAAATTGGTATCCCACTCCCCGTTGCCGAAGCCTCCTCCCAGCTTCCCCAACGGCAGCATGTCGCAGTCCGGATAGGAGCCCTCCGCCACATGGTCCTGCCAGAGCTCACAGCGGTAGAACATATTCGCCAGAAGCTCCCATCTGTCCCAGAAATCGTCCGTGATGCGCCACATATTGGCATATTTTCCGTACTGCCAGGCCCTGTCGATTTGGGCCGGCCCCGGGGAGAGACTGAGCACAATGTCCCGGCCGGATCTTTGGATGGCCTCATGGAGCATCCTGGTCTCATGCCAGCCGCCAAACCTCTCCGCCGGGTGCATCCAGCTGTCGCAGATGTCGTCGCATTTGATGAAGTCCACGCCCCAGTCCGCGTACATCCCGATCAAGGCGTCGTACCAGGCCCGGCCCGCCTCATTGTCCCGCACGCCGTACATGTCCGGGTTCCAGCCGCAGACGGAGGCCGGGTCCGCCGCGTCCGCCGCCGTATACACGGAGCCCGCCAAAGGCAGATGCTGATGGGCCGCCAGCCTGGGGATACCCCGCATGATATGGATGCCGAACTTCAGCCCAAGCCCATGGATGTACTCCGCCAAAGGGCCGAATCCCCTGCCCTGCGCCGCAGACGGAAAGCGGTTTTCCGCAGGCTGATATCTGCCGTATCCGTCCATCTCCATGTCCCCGAAAGGGATGTACTGGAACTCGCTCCTGCGGCTCCCTGCGTCCTTGGCGTACCACTGGATATCCACCACCACATATTCCCAGCCGCAGTCCTTTAGATGGGCCGCCATGTAGTCGGCGTTGGCTTTTACCTGTTCCTCTGTGACAGTCGTGTCATAATAATCGTAGCTGTTCCAGCCCATGGGGGCTTTTTGCATGGTCAGTTTCATTGCATTCCTCCTGTTTTCTCCTGATGATATATGGGGCTCTATAAATACTGCTTTCATTATAAGATCATTGCGCCCCACAGGCAAGATTTTTCATACAGTAACGCAAAAGTGAAGCGCAAAAACGGACCCGGCGCTTCCGCAACCGGGTCCAGGTTCGCAGCCGGCTCACAATCCTGCGGTGAGCGGCCTCGTATATCCCAATATGGACAATGCTGCCAAATCAACAGCCCCGCATCCCCTGCAATGAAATCCCGCCGATGGCTACACGGCAGATTCGCAGCTGCAGGCGTAACGGTGCAGCGCCGGCCAGTTTACGCCACAGCTGTCGTCATAAGGCAATAGGCCAGAATACACCAGGGCTTTCCTAACAGGATGATCGCCACGAATTTCCGCGTGCTCATCTTTGTCAGCCCGGTAAAATAGCAGAAATAGTCGTCCGGAAACAGGGGCAGCACCATCCCCAAAAACAGCACTACGGTATAGAACCTGCTCCCGGCAGCCCAATTGGCCCATTTCTCATACTTTTCCCCGGGGAACAAGCGGCTCACCAGCCCGCTTCCGTATTTCCTGGCCAGCAGGAACGCGATAATGGAGCCTGCGCATATGCCGATGTAATTGCACCAGAACCCGCCCCAGCAGCCGAACATCATCGCTCCCACCACACAGCCGAAGAGCCCCGGCAGCACCGGCAGTATCACCTGGGCCGCCTGCACAGCCACCAGAAACAGCGGCGCCGCCAGGCCAAATCCCGCCACATATTTCTGAAACGTGTCCACCGAGTCAAACTGCCCGTCCAGATAAGCTTTCCCCAGAATCGCCACAAAGGCCAGGCAAAGCGCCCCCAGGCCAATGGTCATGAGCTTCTTGTTCCTGTCAAATTGTCTCTCGATTGTCTGACTTCTATATACTGTATCCATACATCCTCCCTGTTATTTCGGATTTTGCCCGCCTCCCTTTGCGCGGGGTTCGGACCTCTCATCTGTTCTCTATATAGTATATCTTCCGTTTCTTAATAACATGTCCCTATATTTCTAAACAAATGCGAAAGAAATCCGAAATATTTGTTTTTCCCGGAAAATGTATGCCGGTCCCCTCAGCGGGCTGCCCGGACACATACGCATCACACCGAAATCATAGCCCCGTTCTTCTTCCGGGACTCCTCCGCCAAAAACACCAGCCTGTGCCCGGTCATGGAATCGTCCAGGGTGGTGCAGCAGGCCGAGGGCTCCTCGCCCCGAAGCAGCGTGACGAAATCATGGATGATGGCCTGGTCTCCGCCTCCGTGGGCATTCCCGTGCTGGTCCCCGGAGACATCCACCACCTCCGTGGTCCTGCCGCCGGGGGCATCCGGCGCGATGCGGTGCACCTTGAACCGCTCTTCCTCGAAGATTCCGTAGATCTCGCCCCTGGTGCCCGTGATATGGATATGTCTCCCCGACGCAGACGACCCGCCGTTCATGGAGAATGTCCCCGTGGCCCCGTCCGCAAAGCACACCAGCATGGACTGATGGTCCACGATCTGCAGATTGCAGCGGTATGCGCAGCGGCTGAAAGGATTCTCCGTGTCGCTTAAGACCGCCGTCTTCTCCTCCTCGGAGATCTCTTCGTAGCCGATATCATGCCAGATATTGCCTGTCCAGCGCTGGGGATGCTCGATATACAGCCGCCTGGCCGAATAGGGGCATGTCCGCTCCACAGGGCAGTCCACCAGGCAGTGGGTCCCGGCGCCCTCAGGGGCCATCTCGGGCTTGAACTGGAACACATTTCCCACGCTGGACACGCTGACGGGATCGTTTCCCCGCATGAGCCAGGTCATGATATCGATATCATGGCAGGACTTGGACAGCAGCATGCCGGAACCGCAGATCTTTGGGGAGGCATACTTTCCCCTCACATAGGACACGGACTCATGGAAATAGCTCACCTGCTCCGCCATTCTGATATCCACCACCCTGCCGATCTCCCCGGCCGCGAGGATTTCCTTGATTTTCCGATAAAAGGGCGCGTAACGCAGCACATGGCAGACCATGATATGCCGGTTCGTCACATGCTCGCAGTTCAGCAGCCGCTCCGCCTCATACATATTCACCGCAAAGGGCTTTTCCAACAAAATATCGTATCCCCGGCGCAGCAGGGGCAGGGAAGTAGGCACATGCTGCTGGTCCATGGTGCCGTTGATGACGCCGTCCGCGAATTTCGGAACCGACACCAGCTCCTCCACGGAGGAAAAACAATTCTCCTCGGGTATCCCAAATGTCTTTTGGGCCACGCGCACCCGCTCCGGATTAATGTCCGCCACGCCCACAATCCGGAACCGACACGGATCTTTTAGCGCTTCCCTTGCATAAATCATGGACCTGACGCCCACACCTACGATAATAATGTGAATTGGTCTCGAACTCATTTTCTCCTCATTGTTCCTTTCCGGCAGCGTCCGCCGCTCTGTTTGGGCGGGGTACTTCCAGCTTTTTATTTTCTTATCTATGATAACCCATTGCCCCATTTTTTTCTACCCATAAATGAACAAGATTTGAGTGAAGATTTTACTGTTATATTAGTACTTGCTAAATTAAATCAGTATGCTATAATACATGATTACAGGATGCCGCACTTGCATCCTGTAATACACCATGGCAGGATCATGACAGGATGCCGTCCTTGCATCCTGTAATACACCATGACAGGATCATGACAGGATGCCGTCCTTGCATCCTGTAATACACCATGACAGGATCATAACAGAAAGCCGCACTTGCATCCTGCAATCTTGCTAAAATAACTTCTCGGAATCTCAATGAATGAGATTCCAGCCGAAGATTGACAACTGAATATCGTGCAGGAAAAGAAATTTGAGAAAAATGGACATAAACA
>JAAWOU010000003.1 GCA_022799755.1 Lachnospiraceae bacterium | reverse complement strand
CGCACAGCCCCCAGAGGATTTACGGACGCATCTCTTTCGCGGCCGGAAATTCTCTGCCTATACTAAAGGGCTGTGCGGGACAGATGCGGAACTGAAATAAGGAGAGGGTAAGGTGCTGTCGGTATACATTTGCGAGGACCAGGAGGAAGTCCGCAGGATCCAGAGGGAATATCTGGAAAAACAGATCATGATACAGGGGTATGACATGGAGATCGTCCTTTCCAGCGGCCGTCCCGGAGAGATTCTGGAGGCAGTGGAAAAGAATCCGGGGAGGGGGATCTACTTCCTGGACGTGGAGCTGAAAGGGGAGGAAATGGACGGGTTCGCCCTGGGGCGGGAGATCAGGAGGCTGGATCCCAGGGGGTTCATCGTCTATGTGACGGCCTATGGGAACCTGGCGTTCGAGACGTTCCGCTACCATCTGGAGGCCCTGGACTATATCGTGAAAGAGAGCATGGAGAAGATGGAGGAGGGGCTTGGGAAGAGCCTTTCGGTGATCACGGAGCGCATGCGGGCGGAGCAGGGAGAGCACAGGGAATTCTTCTCCGTGAAAGTGATGGATGTGATAAAACATGTGCCCATAGACGAAATCATGTTCTTCGAGGCCACCCAGCGGACCCACAGGATCGCCCTCCACGGAGTGAACGACTGGTTCGACTTCATCGGCAGCCTGCGGGAGCTGGAGGAGCAGCTGGGAGAGAGGTTCCTGCGGACCCACAGGGCCTATCTGGTGAATGTGGAGCAGATTGCGGAGCTGGATTTGAAGTCAAAAGAGATACGAATGAAAAACGGGGAGAGATGCCTGTTCGCAAGGAATGTGAAAGGGGCGCTGCTGGAGAGGATGTGAGATTCCGCTCAGGCAGCGCCCCGTTCCGTTGGGGCACTATTCCCCACAGGGGCGGAGGAGGGTGGTATGATGCTGGTGTGGGGGGCAGAACTGGCACCCACATAAAAAACAAGGAAAGAGGATAAATGTATGGAACAGAATGTACTGCTATCTCTGTCGCATGTCTCCAAGCGCTTCAAAACCGAGCTGGCGCTGAAAGACATCAACATGACCCTGCGTCAGGGGGAGATCCTGGGCTTCCTGGGACCCTCGGGGGCAGGGAAGACCACCACCATCAAGATCATCACCGGACAGCTACGGCAGACCTCCGGGGAGGCCAGGCTCCTGGGCACGGACTCCGCCAACATCGACGAGTCCATCTATGAGAACATCGGCGTGGTGTCGGACAACAGCGGCATCTATAAGAAGATGACCGTATGGCAGAACCTGGCCGTGTTCGCCAGGATATGGAAAGTGCCCCGGGAGAGGGTGGAGCAGGTGCTGGACCAGGTAGGGCTTTCGGAGCATAAGAACAAGCCCGCCGGAAAGCTCTCCAAGGGGCAGACCCAGCGCCTGGTCCTGGCCCGGGCGGTGCTGCACAAGCCCAGGGTCTTGTTTCTGGATGAGCCCACCAGCGGCCTGGATCCCACCACAGCAGTGGCCATCCACCGGATGCTCTTAGAGCTGAAAGAGCAGGGGATGGCAATCTTCCTCACCACCCACAACATGGAGGAGGCCACCAAGCTCTGCGACAGGGTGGCACTGCTCCATGACGGGGAGATCGTGGAGTTCGGCTCTCCCCAGGAGATCTGCCTGAAGTACAACCGGAACAAAAAATACCATGTGCTGCTGGCAGGCGGCAGGGAGCTGGAGCTGGCCCAGAATCCGGAGAACATCGTGAAGATCACCCGGTGGATGGAGGGGGACGAGATCATGCGGATCCATTCCTGCGAGCCCACTTTGGAGACCGTGTTCCTGGAGGTCACGGGGAAAGATTTGAATGTATGAATGTGAATGTATGAACTTGAATGTAGGAATTTGAATGTAGGACGAAGCATACGGAAAGGAGATTTTTGATATGAAAAGTATGGATGGAGCGATGCGGCCCGCGCAGATGAGCATGGGCAAAGCTGCGGGGAGGGGAGGAAGCCTGCATAAATTGGCTGCGGTGACACAGATCAAATGGCTGTGCATCAGCCGGAACACGATGATCATGATAGGTCCTTTGATCGTCATCGGGATGGTGTATGTGTGCAAGATCCTCTATGGCATCAGGTCGGAGGGCACTTTGGTGCCGTTCCTCACCGGGATGCTTTTGAACATCGGCATCAGCATGAACATCTGCGCTGAGGGCTTCATCATGGTGGGGACCTCCATTGCGGAGGAGAAAGAGAACCATACGCTGCGGGCCCTTATGACATCTTCTATTACAGGAGTGCAGTATTTTTTCGGGAGCATCCTGATTCCCTTTGTGATGCTGATGGCAGTGAACTATATCGTGCTCTTCATCAGCGGGATTTCCCTGGAGATCGTGCCCTGGATCCCTTTCTTCCTGGTGAGCATGATGGCTTCCCTGACCAGCTGCGTGCTGGGGATGATCGTGGGGATCTGCGCCAAGAACCAGATGAACGCCAATCTGATCTCCTATCCGTTCCTTATGGTGTTCATGATGATACCGTTATTCGGAAACCTGTCCGAGGGGCTTCACAAGATTTCGGGATTTCTGTTCACCGGGGTCATGACAGGCATGACGGAGCGCCTGGCAAACGGGGAGAGGTATGTGATGTCCGCGCTGGATATGGCGGTGCTGTTCGGGGAGCTTGCCGTCAGCATTCTGGTGTTTTTGATACTTTATAAAAGGAACGGATACGAAAAAGATTAGGTTAGCGTAACATGCATATTATTCCTTTTTTTACAGATACTAACTCCATGTCGGATAAAGAATTCGCAAAAAGCGATACACGCCTGAATAAATGGAGGGAAGATATCTATGAAAGCAACGGGAATAGTGAGACGTATAGATGATTTAGGCAGAATAGTCATTCCTAAGGAAATTCGAAGAACCCTGCACATCAGGGAATCGGATCCCCTGGAAATCTTCACGGACAGAGAGGGGCAGGTCATCCTGAAAAAGTATTCTCCCATCGGGGAGATGAGCACTTTTGCAAAGCAGTATGTGGAGAGCCTGGCCCAGGTCTCCGGCCACGCGGCGCTCATCGCGGACAGAGATCAGTTCATTGCGGCGGCCGGAGGCTATAAACAGATGGTGAACAAGTCCGTGAGCAGACAGATGGACGAGAAAATCCATAACCGGGAGACCATCATGGCCACCAGGGGGGACAGAAGCTTCATCCCGGTCTGCGACGAGGGCGGGGACGAGTACCAGCACGAGGCCATTGCGCCTATCCTCTGCGAGGGAGACATCATCGGCAGCGTGGTGCTGCTGCAGAATGACAACAAGAGCCGGATGGGAGAAGTGGAGCAAAAGCTCCTGCAGTCCGCTGCCGGATTTCTCGGGAGACAGATGGAGCAGTAAAGGAGACCGGCCGGAAGAAAACAGGGGAATTGGGAGCTGCCGCACGCGTGACGGAAAAGTCGTGGTGCGGCAGCTTTTAATTGCAATTAACCTCGGCCTGAGTCTTGCTTTCTTGTTCTTTCTTTTGTATAATAAACGAGAAAGAAAGGAGGAGCCGATATGATTTTATTTGAAAACAAGAACATAGAATTCAAGCAGGAATATGTTCCCGAGATCCGCAAGGAAGTGATTGCCTTTGCCAATACGGACGGAGGAACCGTTCTGGTGGGGGTTCAGAAAGACGGGAGTGTATGCGGTATCGACAATCCGGATGAAGTGATGCTTCAGACCGCAAACTCCTTGAAAGATGCAATTGCTCCGGATATCATGCCGTTTGTGGAAATTCAGGCAATACAGTCGGAAGGAAAAAATATTGTGGAGATTACAGTCTCAACGGGAACCAACCGCCCTTATTATATTAGGGAGAAAGGTTTAAAACCCTCCGGTGTTTACGTCAGAAAAGGAAGCTCATCCCAGCCCATGACAGATGAGGGGATCAGGGAAATGATTATACAAAATACAGGCAGGTCATTCGAAGCCTGTCGGAGTTTAAAACAGGAGCTCACATTCCGAACGCTGCAGGAGGAAATGGACAGGAGAAATATTGAGTATGGGAGAGCCCAGATGAGGACGCTGCGGCTGACCGGAGAAGACGGCCTGTACACGAATCTTGCGCTGCTGCTGTCTGATCAGTGTGAATTCACAACGAAAGTTGCACTGTTTCAGGGATCGGATAAGGCTGTCTTCAGAGACCGCCAGGAATTCTCCGGCTCTATTCTGAGGCAGATGGAAGAGGTGTATCGTTTTATTGATATGAATAATAAAACAAAGGCAGTCTTTTCAGGGCTGGACCGTACGGATATCAGGGACTACCCGGAGGAGGCGGTAAGGGAAGCGTGGCTGAACTGCCTTACACACAGGGATTATTCATTCAGCGGAAGCACGATCATCAATATATATGACGATAGAATGGAGTTTGTTTCTCTCGGAGGACTGGTCTCCGGACTTGAACTGAATTCTATCTTCCTCGGAGTGTCTCAGTCAAGAAATCCGAACCTTGCGTCAGTGCTCTATCGGATGAGGCTGATTGAAAGTTACGGGACGGGGATCGGGAAGATAAGGCGGGCCTATGCGGGAAAGAAAAGACAACCGGAATTTGAGACGGCAAAAGGAGTATTCCGTGTGACGCTGCCCAATGATAATGAGGGAAAGATCGCTGCCAAAGGGCTGCCTGATGAGGAAAAACGCATGATTCTGGATTACGCTGCCGAAAAAGGTTCCGTCACCAGAAAAGAGGTGGAGGAACTGACTCAGTCCGGAACAACAAAAGCTTTTCGGCTGCTGAGAGAACTTTGCATGGATGGGAAGCTGAAGACAGAGGGAAGCGGCAAGCTGAGCAGATATGTCCTTTCGTAGGCAGACGGGTCAACAGGACTTATTAATCAATAAAAAAGTTCGCCTTACTGACTTGTAAGGCGAATTTTTTTGCAGCCGGGAACGGAAACTACCCTCCTTATTCGCTGAGGACCCTGTATAATTCAAAAAAGTTCCTCTTCTTTTCCATCAATTCATCAAAAGTTCCTGTTTCGACCATTTTACCTCCGTCCATTACAATAATTTCATTATACTTCTGCATAAGGGTCTTATTGTATCTATGTGTGATGCTGATAAGGGTCATATCTTCATCCAAGAGCCTTTTTTCAATTTCATAGGCGGTGGCATTGTCAAGCCCTGACGTGATCTCATCAAGGAAAGCCATTTTTTTATTCCTTAAAAATAGCCTGGCCAAAGCAATCCGCTGCAATTCACCGCCTGAAAAATTGCTGCCGTTCTCCCGAATCTTTTCATCCACTCCTCGCGGAAGCTTCTGAATGGTATCATAGATGCCGGCTTTCCGCAGGGCTTCGACGACATCGTCTTTTGAGTAATTTTGATATAATGCCACATTATTGAAGACCGTGTCGTTGAACATGTAGGTCTGCTGATAGCAGACAGGACTTATATGCATGATGCTTTCCCTGTTAAGTTCTGTCAGCTCTTGCCCATTGATCAGAACCCGGCCTGTATAATCTGTTCCATACTCCGTAAGCAATTTAATGATGCTTGACTTTCCGCTTCCGCTTTTGCCGACGATAGCATATTTCTTGCCTTTCTCAAAGGTCAATGTCAATTCATCCAAAGAAAAACTTTCGCCTATCTTTTGATTGACATTATCCAGACAGATTTCCCGTATTTCCCCATCAACCATTTCTTTATTATCGTTTTCGCTCTCCTGTGCCAGCAAAGCATCCAATTCCGCCTTTACTTTCTCCATTGCTTTTAACTGAATCATTCCGTCTGCAATAACCTTACACGGCGTTAAGACGAAATTCATCATATTGGTGATTGCCACTACTTCGCCAACCGTGATTTTACCTGCCGCCGCAAAGAACATACAGCTTCCCAAAACGATCAAGAAAGCCCCGTTGTTGACAAAAGAGGCCAACGCCTGTGCCCAGTACAGCGTCTGGGAGGAATGTTCATTTTTTCTGCATACAAAATCAATTAGCTTTTCCTGCTTTCCGATAAACTGCTTCACGGCATCAAAGGTTCTTATGACCTTATGACCGCCCAAATCGCTTTTAACTCCGTCCAGATAAACCTCCATGCTTTCTGTATACGCTTTTCTTGAGGCGCCGATTTTCGTTTTCAATATGCCGGGAACCGCAAATTGCACAATGCTGACCGCGGCTACAATCAACAGGATAAAAGGCTCTGCACAGACCAAGTAAATGACAGCGACAACCGCAAAGACAAACTGTAGAATCATATTATACACATTGTTGACCCCGTCAGATAAGATAATGTTTATATCCGCGGTAAATTTTGAGAGATAATATGCCACCCCCTTTTTTTCAAATTGACTGGCAGATATGTAGAAAAGCTTCCGCATCAGTTGACCCCGCAGATCCTTTTCAATATCCCGCGCAACAATAGCCTGACTCTTCTTGCTTATCCATTCAAAGAGAAATACCCCTATGCTGAAGACAGCGGCGATAAGGCATTTTTCTGCCAGCTCCCTGTAATTTGAAGAGTCAATCAAAAGCTGCATCATATAGGAACGTAAGGGAGCCATGATACCGACGATAACCACCGGAATCAGACTGAGCAAAAACTTGTATCTGTTCTTTCTATAAATATTTTTTATCATTGTCCCAAACACCGTATTCCTTTTTCGTTTTTGTGTGATTCCATACGACTCGAAGACTGTAACCTGCCTGCGCGTTGAGTTACCCCTAATGCAACAAAATAGAAAAAAGCTATGATTAGGTTATCATAACTTTTCAAACCCAACAACTGCATATTTAAGGTCCGGGGATCGGGGGCTGCATATTCTGTTATAACCCCGGTTCGAGAGGATATACTTTGCCGCATATCGATTCGGGCTTATCCGGCAGATATGTCTTTCCGTAGGCAGAGTACTCATTTGAACTTATTAATCAATAAAAAAGTTCGCCTTACTAGCATATAAGGCGAATTTTTTTATTACTTCTAACATTTTATACCTAATGGCGGGACAGCGCAAGCTTAATTTCATTTTTGTCAGTATTTTCTAATTTTCAAGATACTTCCGAATGCTTTTCTATATACTTTCATAAAAAACGGTTGTCTGAGCGGGCTGACGAGGCTTTGGAACGTGCACTTTTTATATTTATAGACGGAGAGCCAGAGCAATGAAACGGATAAAAAGTTCGCCTTATATGCTAGTAAGGCGAACTTTTTGACAGTCCGGAGGAGTCTCCGGATGCCAGACATATGTCCGGGAAAGGGAAATGCAGGGCGATTTTGAAACCTGAGTAGGAGAGACGCAGGGCAGTGCGCGCCCAGGCGCGCAGAGGAGTATAAAAATGTCAGAAAAAGCCGGAAGTTTTCATAAACCGTACAATCGGGAGCAGGGCGGGATTCCGGAAGCCGAACGGGGAGAACAGCGGGCAGAATCCAGCAGGCTGTCCAGGAAGAAGCAGGCACAGTCGCCCGCAGACCAGCACTATGAGAGAATGCGGGAGCTTGGTTGCTTTACCCTTCAGGACGTCACCGAGATGGTGGGTGAGCGCGCTGCAGTGGCCTACCTGGTGAACGACTATCAGAGGAAAGGCTACATCGACAGAATACACCGCAACCTGTACACAGTGATAGATAGGGACACGGGAGAACCGCTGCTGAACCGGTACCAGATCGGCAGCAGGCTTTTTCCGGATGCCTATATAGCCCTGCGCAGCGCTTTTGAGGCCCAGGGATATGCGCCCCAGGCAGGAAACGAGGTCTTTGTGGCTACCCAGACGCGGTTCACGGACTTTCGGTATAATGGGGTCTTCTACCGCCGGGTGCACCCGAAAACAGGAGCGGACAGGTCATGGGTGGACAAAAGTCTGGTGACCGGCATAGAGCAGACCGTGGTGGACTGTCTCCACAGCTTCGAGGGGAGCCGGGGGCTGGAGGAGGCGGTGGAGTGCATCATAGGCCTGCCCCGGCTGGATATGGACAAGCTCCTGGAATGCCTGGAGCGGTACGGGAACGGATATTTGTATCAGAAGTGCGGGTATGTGCTGGAACAGCTCCAGAGTTACGTGAAGCTGCCGAAAGCCTTTTACCGGGAGTGCAGGGAGCATTGCGCCAGCACAGTGCGGTACATGCTCAAAGGCGCGGACGGGCTGGTTTACCACAAGGGCTGGGGCGTTTATGCGCCGGCTTATTTGGAGAGCGGGGAAGAGTAAAGAAGATTAGCGTTTTGAGAGAATGAAAGCAGGCAAATATGAGCTCCAAAAGAAAAGTTTTGCATATCGTCGAGGCTATGGGGGGAGGCGTATTTACCTACATAGTAGATTTTGCAAATGAATTGGTCAGTAATTATGATGTGTACATAGCTTATGCAGTGAGAAAACAAACACCTGCGAACTACAGAGAGTATTTTGACCCGAGAATTCATTTAATCGAAGTAAAGAATTTTGGACGGTCGATTCGTTTAGCCAAAGACATTGCGGCATATTTTGAGGTTTTGCAGTTAGCGAATGAAATAAAACCAGACATAATTCATCTTCACTCTTCTAAAGCCGGTGCAATTGGAAGAGTTGCATTTGACGGAAAGAAAGTGCCGCTGTTTTATACGCCCCATGGCTATAGCTTTTTAATGAGAAATACGAGTCCTGTAAAAAGAAAAGTATTTAGATCAATTGAGAGAATCTGTGGTAAAAGAGCATGTACGACGATCAGCTGCAGTGTCGGAGAGCATATCGAATCTCAGAAAATTACAAAGAGGGCTGTCTATGTAAATAATGGGATAAATACTGACACACTGCAGGATTGCATCAAGGGGATAAATGTAGACGGCGCGCATCCGTTTTCGGTATTTACATTAGGGCGGATTTCTGATCAGAAGAATCCGGAATTATTCAACAGGATTGCAATGAGGTTTCCTGATATCAGATTTTTGTGGATCGGAGACGGCGAGTTACGGAATGTATTGACAGCAGGCAATATTGAGATCACAGGTTGGGTGGGACGACAGGAAGCATTGCAATATGCTTTGGCATGTGATGTCTTTGTTTTGACTTCTCTGTGGGAGGGATTACCTATCTCACTGCTGGAAGCCATGTATATGAAAAAAATTTGTGTGGTTAGCAATGTGATAGGAAACAGAGACGTTATCAGGGAAAAAAGAAACGGATTCGTATGCGATGAAGAGAGTGAGTATGTGAACGCGATTCAGTATATACGGTCAAAAGATGTCAGCTCTATTGCCGAACAGGCTCATGAGGATATCCTGAATATGTACAACACAAAGACCATGACAAAACAATTATGCAGGATTTATGAGACGGCTATAAAGGACATTGGGCTGAACTGAGCCGACAGAGAAATAGTTAAGAGGTTGAAATGCTGTATATCAATGGACGATTTCTGACGCAACGTGTTACCGGAGTGCAGCGTGTGGGGATAGAGCTTGTGAAAGAGCTGGATAAAATAGCAAGCCCTGGTCAGATAGAAATGGTGGTACCTCCGGGAAGCATCCATGAATTAGAACTGAAAAATATTGAGACAAAAACCATCGGAAAGCGGGCTGATAACTTTTGGGTACAGTGGACTTTTCCGGTGTATGTAAAAAGGCATAAAGGATGTGGGATTACGTTTACCGGTTTATGCCCAATGATAAGCCCAGGGTATTTTATGCCTCATGACGTTACCTTTAAGAGACATCCTGAATCTTTCAGCAGAAAGTTTGCATTGATGTATGATATTGTCTTCCGGCTGGTGCTCGGAAGATGCAGACATATATTTACAGTATCAGACTTTTCCAAGGGAGAATTGACGGATTTATATGGCCTTGACCCGCGGAAGATAACAGTCGTTTATAATTCCAGCAACCAACTGATTGAGCGGGAAAATAAAAATTTAAATCAAGATAAATGGGGATTGCAGGGCAAAAATTATATTCTTTCCGTGAGCAGCAAGAACCTGCACAAGAATCAGAAGTATATATTGGACTGCGCAAGGAAGTATCCGGAACAGCTGTTTGTAATAGCAGGAGGCAGTGTGCCAAAGTCATTCCATGAAGTGAACTTTGACAAATTGTCGAATGTTGTCCTCACCGGATATGTGAACGATGATGAACTAAAGAATTTATACGCAAATGCCTGGGGATTTATCTTTCCGTCCATATATGAGGGCTTTGGAATACCGCCGCTTGAAGCGATTGTGACGGGCGTTAAACATATAGCGCTTTCCGATATTCCGGTATTCCGGGAGATTTATAGGGAAGGAGTAAGCTACTTCAATCCATATGATATTGAGTCATTTGACTTAAACGAGATGAAAAGAACTGAAATAACGGATGAAGCCAGGCAGCGTTATATGAAAAAATACAACTGGCATGATGGGGCAGAACAAATTTACAGAATTGCTGTAGAGGAGGGCTATTGACATAAACATTTATTCTAGCACGTTTCTTATCTGGACATTTGCATTTATCGTATTAGGGCATGTGAAAATCGGAAATTGCTGTATGGGCAAGACAAAAGGATTTGACAAGTTTGCTGTGGTGACTTTTATTTTAATCTTCGGGTCGTTTATCGCTTTTCGAGCCGAGAGTGTGGGAACCGATACCAGGCATTACAATCAGCTATTCAGGAATATTGCGGACGCAGAACATATATGGAGTTTCTATGAATTCTGGAAATATCCGGTATATTCTATCATAGGGAGACTGCTTTCATATGTTTCGGCGGATCCGCAGATTATGGTTATTTTTACCGGTTTTTTTATCGTGACTGCAAATGCAGTTTTTATATATCGCATGTCGGAGGATGTGGTGCTGTCGCTGTACCTTTATGTGGCGCTGGATTTATATATGTTTGCGTTTAACATTACAAGACAGAATTTTGCGATGGCCGTAATTCTGCTGGCATATTTATGCTTTGAATCCGGCAGGCCTAAGCTGGGAATTGTGTTGATTTTGCTGGCAATGGGCTGCCATAGTCTGGGGATACTTGGCTTTGCCATGGTTCCGCTATTTATGATTAAGAATCAGAAAAGGATGCGGCAGATTTATCTGTGTGGATCATTCCTGTTCGCTGCAGTTGGGATAAGGCTTGCAACGCTTTTTGTGAGGCTTTTCAAGTTTTATACTTTGTCGTCGTCGTCCGGGTTTTCCTTTCTGGAACCGGACAGTTCCGGCAACAGGATGTATACGGCTATTTTGATTCTGGCCATAGAGGGTGTGGGCCTATATTTGCTTAGGATACATCAGTGGTCAAAGGAAGACCAACTGAAATTCAGTCGTCTGGCATCAATATCGAATATCGCTCTCTTTTCCATGATATTTATGAGGCATTATTATGCGTTTGCAAGAGCGGAACGATTTTTCCTGCAATTTGTAGTGGTATTAATTCCGTTGGTTTTAAGCTATGTGTATAAAAAGTATAACTATCGGATCATAAAGTATATGCTGGCAGCTGTGATGTTTTTGCCCTATGTAACTAAGCTGGATCAATATTTGCCGTATAAGACCTTTTGGACTTAAGCTTCGTCAAATGAGCTCACATGCTGTAACCGGTCTGCCGCAACAGGAGAATAATGAGATGAACTATGGGGATGAAACATGCATAGGGTGAATAAAACAATTGCGGTGATATTGGTTAATTACAACGGATTGGCAGTGAATGACGCCTGTATTACCGCTATTCTTCATTCAGAGACTACAGCCAATGTAAGGATTATCGTGGTTGACAATGCATCGGAAGACGGGTCATTAGAGAGCATCAGGAAGAACTTCGGAGACCGCGTACGCATACTTGAGGCTGGATACAATAGCGGATTTTCCCATGCGAATAACATTGGCATTGATTTTGCCCTGGCAAATGGTGCTGATTATGTAATGCTTTTAAATAATGACACTGTCATTGAGGCGGACGCAATTGAACTTTTGCTGGAAGCTGCTGACAAAAAGGGCGATTCGCTGTGTGTCCCGCGGATTATGTATTTTAACAGGCCGTCCCGCATCTGGTTCGGAGGGGGATATGTAAGCAGATATACATTTAATACAAAGCATATAGACGAGGGCAGGGAGTATGTTGATTCTCCGCCGGTAATCAGAAAGACAGAGTTTGCATCAGGGTGCTGTATGCTTATCCCAAGGAAAATCATCAATGAAGTCGGAAAGCTGGATGAAAGCTATTTTCTGTATTATGAAGATGCCGATTACTGTGCCAGGATAAACGAGGCGGGATTTTCCATCTATTATGTATCAGGGGCAGTGGTGTATCACAAGGTAAGTTTTTCGGCGGGGGGTAAAATAAGCAGAAACGGGATCTATTATACAACCAGAAACAGATTATATTATGTAAATAAATTCTTTAAACGAGGCAAAATATTCTTTTATCCGTATTTTATTGTCAATCGGACATGTTATTGTATTAGCTGGCTGATTGGCGGCAAGCGTGATTTGGTTGGTATTTGCATAAAAGCGATAATTGACTATTTTAAGAATGTCACTGGTTCGACTGAACTGTAATTGAAATACTATTTTAGAGGAGTGTAGGATACAGATGAATTCACAGATGAATGGTCCGATTCATATAACGGTTATGCATGAGTTTTATACACCCCAGCATTTAAAAGCCTTGTATGAGTGCGGAACCGATTATGATTTAATCATGGATGACTATATTGTGATATCCACAAGAAAAATAATAAAGGAAATGATCGAAAATATACGAAACAGGAGGGGGATAGTTCCGGCGATAAAGACAGCGATATCCAGATTTCTGCGTAGGTTTAAAATATATTTCCTGAAAAGCAAAGTTGTTATTGTGGGGATAGCGCCGTACAGTTCTCTGATGAACAAATATAAAAAAATATTTGCTAATAATGTCTCTTTCTATTTTACATCCTGTGAGATATGGGACGGTTCGGAGTGCTCAACCGGGAAGTTGTCCAATAGGGCGGCCTTTGAAAAGATTCTTCGTGAAAATTTCAGAGGGATTGCCTGTGTAAGCCAGAAGACCAGTGATGAAATTGGGTTTATGGGTCTGCCAAGAGCAGTTGTAAACCATTCCATAAATGTGGCATCCTATCATAAAAAACAGGCTTTTAACTGTAAACATAGGGAGTTTATCTTTTTTGGTCAATATATTGAAAGGAAAGGGATAGATTTCATACTTCGCTGGTTTGATGAAAATCAGGAGGAAAATATCGGAATAACGTTTTATGGTGCAGGTCCTTTAAAGGATGACATTTTAAGATTTGCAAAGAGAGATCCCAGGGTAAAAGAGAAAGGATTCCTAAGCCAAAATGAGCTCAGGGAGCACTTAAACGAATTTTATTTTTCTCTTCTTCCAACGCGCAGAGAACCGTTTGGAATGTCCATTATTGAGGCAATGGCCTCCGGATTGCCGACATTGGCTTCGGATGTGATTGGGCCCAGCGAAATCATAAAGGACAGCGAGGACGGCTTTCTGTTTAAATGCAATGATTACCTGGCATTTTGCGAGAAAATGGATCAGATTTTAGGACTCTCTGAGGATGCTTACCGTGAGATATGCAACAGAGCCATGCAGTCCGCATGGAAATATGACGCATCTGAGATAGTCAAGCGATGGAATATCCTGATGAGGGAGAATATAAGATGAAAGGCGCATAACATGAATACAATCTATTCGCCATATCATTTGGCGTTCAACTCATATTCGGATTTGATGGTGGATGCCCTGAAGAAACAGGGCATCCGAGTTGAGAGGCTTGGCTATGCACGAAAGCATCCGGGGTATTTGCTCTCGACAAAGATTATAAATCTCAACTTCTTTGAAAATTTTTCCAAAGATTTTACACTCCCGAAAGCATTTGCGGTTTATGTATTGAAATCTTTATTTCTCACATTTTGCAGTCTGACACATATAAAAATGATCTATACAATGCACAACAAGAGGCAGCATGATTCCAGGTTCCCGCGGTTTAATAGGAAGCTGGCAAGGAAATTGATACGAAAATCAAGCGCAATCGTAAGCTTGTGCACGGAGGGCAAAAGAATACTGTCCTCGGAATATGGCGACGACATTTTGAAAAAGGTTGTTGTAATACCGCACCCGGCCTATACATCTGTAATTCAGGAAGCCACAGGCGAGAGGGTTCGGCATGTCAGAGAAAAACTGGGATGCGGGAATAAAATGCTCTGTGTTTTTCTCGGGGCCATAAGTCCATACAAGAATATTGAGATGATTCTGAAAGTGGCTGAGGAATATGAAAGTAAAAATGTTGTGTTCCTGATTGCCGGGAACTGCCAGGACAAAGCGTATCTCCATAAACTGAAAGGGAAACAGATCAGTACAAACATAAAATGGGATATTCGATTTGTACCTGACGAGGAGGCGAATTGTTATGTTCAGGCCGCGGATTTACTCTTACTTCCGTATAATAAAGTCTCCTCCCTGAATTCCGGAACCGTATTTTTAGCGGCATCACTGGGAACTACATGTGTAATTCCTAACATAGGATCCGTACAGGATTTTCTACAGAAAGAAGCTCTCTATATTTATGACTATGAAGACGAAACAGAGCATTATGTGAACTTTAAAGAAAGTGTCGGAAAAGCCATTGGTGATTTTGAGACGGATTATCATTGTCTGACACGGCTAGGGGGGGCGCTGCGCCGGGAGATGGACCGGCATCATTCCGTGGACATTATTGGCAGAAAGTATGCGACATTATACAATAAGCTTGTGACGTGAAATTCATTTCGGAAGGACTATTAAGCTATATGGGAAGAAAGAAATCTCTTGTCAGAAATACGTTTATCTTATCTTTGGGCAGGCTTCTGCCGCGCTTTACGGCCCTTGTGACACTGCCGATTTACACGGCAATGCTTACCAGGGCAGAGTACGGAAGCTATGATCTGATCGTCATTATTCAGTATATCATTGAAAATAGCGTATTGATACAGATCGGTCAGGCAATGTTTCGGTTTCTGATAGATTTTGAGGATGAGGAAAAAGGGAAAAACGTTATCACGACAGGGATTGTCTTTGCATTGGCTCCGGCACTGCTTTCCACTTTCTTTTTAGGAGCAGCATACTCGGCATATGGTCTGAAGTGCTGTATTGCAATCAGTCTGTATATGATCATTGTAGCCTACTATAATATTTTCGCTCAAATTGCGAGAGGACTGAAAAAGACAAGAGAATATTCAATCGCTGCCATAATACAGGCACTGGCCAATATGGCGCTGGTTCTTTTTCTGCTGAACGGGCTGAACCTGGGCCTTTTCGGCCTTTTTGTCTGTGTGGATCTGGCATATTTAATCGGAGCTGTCTTTTTGTTCACGGCATGCGGGATCCCCCGATATTTTAAACCTGATTATTTTGACAAAAAGTTATTGAGAGAGATGCTGTCATATTCATGGCCTATGGTGCCTAACACTTTGTCTCTGTGGATTATAGGGGTCTGCGATAAGTTTATTATCAGGATATTTCTGGGGCTGGAGCAAAACGGAATATATGCCATTGCCCAGAAAATCCCCAACCTGTTCAGCATTGCGTACGGAACTTTCAATCTTGCCTGGCAGGAGTCGGCGTTTACATCCGTCACGGACGAAGACCATGAACGTTACTATTCCGAGATCTTTTCCATGCTGTTCAGATTTCTGGTTGGGTGCATGCTGCTGCTGATGGCAGCTACGCCGATATTGTTCTTTCTTTTGATAAGGGGGGACTATGATGCGGCGTACAGTCAGATGCCCATCTTATATATTGCGATTTTGCTGGACTGTATCGCGGCTTTCCTGGGAAGCATATATCTGGCCAAGAAAGCCACAAAAAGCGTGGGAATCACGTCCGTTCTCGGAGCGGCGATCAACTGTATCATCAATTTGACAATGATTCAAAGATTCGGATTATACGCGGCCTCTGTATCCACGGCAGTGAGCTACTTGATTCTGATTTTATACAGGATATATGATCTGAGGAGGCGCGGCCTTGCCAGGATAAAATATGAAAAGTCCGTCATCATAGCTTCGGCGATGCTGCTTGCGGTAAGCGCGGTTCTGTGCTTTCAAAGAAATGCGATATGTGACGCTGCCAATATCCTGTTGGGGGGGTCCGCCGCATTTCTGCTAAACAGAAAGATGCTTGGACTGATCATAAAATATATCTTAACGAAACTCGTTTCCCGCCACACCCGTACGAAATAGCAGCCCTGCAAGTAGACTTTTCGGCAATCTTGTGTTATACTATCGAACTAAAGTATCGCAGTCCCAAAAGTACTACACAAATAGACGGAGGGCAGCTGAATGGGTGATATGTGGGAGTTTTTTGAAAATATCAACGAAATCGTATATGTTGCGGATATAGAGACAAATGAGCTGGTCTACATGAACAGGATGGCCATGGAGGTCTTCGGCATCGGCTCCCTGGAGGAGGTGAGAGGGAAACGGTGCTACGAGATTCTTCGAAACGGCGATGCCCCCTGTACGTTCTGCACCAGCTGCGGAGCCGGACAGGGCTGTGTTGAGCAGCAGTATTTCCACCGGAGCCTGGGCAGGCATTTTCTGCTGCGGAGTACGCTGATGACCCAGGGAGGAAGACGGTACCGTCTTGAGATGGCGATGGACGTAAGCAGCCACGAGCAGCAGAAGACCATGATGCAGAGCGTCCAGAACCTGGAGGCCATTATCAATGAGGGGCTTCGGGTGGCGCTGCTGGAGGAGACGCCGGACCAGTCGCTGGAGGTGCTGCTGGCATATCTGGGGAAAGCCCTGGAGGGGGAACGGACATACATTTTTGAAAGAAATGACCAGGGATGCGACGACAATACCTATGAGTGGACGGCTCCCGGGGTGCGGCCGGAAAAGGAGAATCTCCAGAACGTGCCGCCTGAGGTCTGTGCCAGCTGGTATCAAAATTTCAGCATCGGCGGGCATATCGTCATCAATGACCTGGAGGATATCAGGCTCAGCGACCCTCTTCAGTATGAGAATCTCAAGCAGCAGGATATCCACTCCCTGGTGGTGGTTCCGCTGTATGACGACGACAGGATCATCGGGTTCTACGGGGTGGACAATCCGCCGGTAAGGTCTCTGGAGTACACATCGAACATGCTGCAGACGGCGGCTTATTTCATCGTGTCCTCCCTGCGGCGGCGCAACCTGGTCCGGGAGCTGGAAAAGCGCAGCCATGATGTGCTCTATGCGCTGAATGTGGATTATCTGGGGATTTATCAGGTGGATTTCGCCACGGACGCATGCCAGATTTACCGGGAGAACGAATTCAGGGGGAAAGACCAGCCCATGAATTTTGCGGATGGCTATGAGAGGGCCATGGAGAGGTATATTTCCCGGTATGTGCTTCCCAGGGACCAGGAGAGACTCCGCATGGTGACGAGAAAAGAGTACATTCTGGCACAACTTGCCACGAAGAAGAAATTTTTCGTCCGCTACCAGGTGAAAGACAATCCTCCCGGCCTGAAAAATCTGGAGATCCACTTCTCTGTCACGGGAAAGGAGCGGGAGGAGAAGTGCGTATTTTTTGCGTTCCGGGATGTGAATGCCCTGGTGGAGCAGGAGGAACGGTATAAATCCGAGGCCAGGCAGAGTCTGGAGGATATCCTGGAGGGAGCCAGGACGGGCATCTGGACCATTGAGCTGGAGGAGGGCTGCGAGCCCAGGATGTACGCGGACAGGACCATGCGGATGCTTCTGGGTGTGTCGGAGGAGACGGAGCCGGAGGAATGCTATCGGCACTGGTTTGATAACATCGAGCCGGACTATGTGGAGATGGTGCAGGACGTGGTGCAGGAGATTCTGGAGCAGGGGCGTTCCGAGGTGGTCTATCCCTGGAACCATCCTGAGCTTGGGAAGATTTATGTCCGCTGCGGGGGCATACCGGACAGGAAGTTCAAAAAGCCCGGGGTCTGTCTCAACGGCTATCACCAGGATATCACCGAGATCATGGTGACAAGAAAGAAGCAGGAGCAGGCCATCATGGAGCTGCTGGAAAAGGTCAGGCGGGCCAATTCGGCCAAGAGCGAATTCCTCTCCCATATGTCCCATGACCTGCGCACGCCTATCAACGGTATCCTGGGCATGCTGACGATCATGGAGCGGACCAAAAAGGATTCCGAGAGGCAGAGGGACTGCCGGGAGAAGATTCGGGTATCCACGAAGCATCTGTTGTCTTTGGTGAACGATGTGCTCCAGGTCAGCAAGCTGGAGAGCGGTCTTCCCGCCGCGGTGGAGGAATCTTTTGACCTGCGCAATACGCTGGATGACTGCATTGCGATCATGTCTCCCCATGCGGAGGCGGCGGGCGTCCGGCTGGTGTTCGGGGAGCCGGACATCCGGCACAGCAGGCTCATTGGCAATCCGCTGCACGTGAGGCAGATTCTGACGAATATCCTGGACAATGGGGTGAAGTACAACCGCAGGGGGGGTTCTGTATCGGTTGAGGTGAGGGAGCTTTCCTGCCGGGATGGGCTGGCGGAGTACAGATTCGCAATAGCGGACGACGGAATCGGTATCGGGGAGGACTTCCAGAAGCATATTTTTGAGCCTTTCGCCCAAGAGAACCCGGATGCAAGGACACATTACAAGGGTGTGGGCCTTGGTATGTCCATTGTGAAGAAGCTGGTGGACCAGATGGGCGGCAGGGTGGAGGTGGAGAGCCGGGTCGGAAAGGGGAGCCTGTTTTGTGTGACGCTTCGTATCCCGGTGGACGCGCAGGGCGACGCCGTCTCCGCGGAGCCGGAGGAGAATATCCGGGCCGACATCAAGGGAATGCATGTGCTGCTGGTGGAGGACAATGAGATGAACTGTGAGATCGTGAAGTTCATCCTGGAGCAGGCCGGCGCGGCGGTTGTCACTGCCAACGACGGAAAAGAGGCTGTGGAAGCGTTCGCGGCGTCAAAGGAGGGCAGGTTCCACTGTATCCTGATGGATTTGATGATGCCTGTGATGAGCGGGTTCGAGGCGGCCCGCACGATTCGCGGGCTGGACAGGGCGGATGCGCAAAAGGTGCCCATCATAGCCCTCTCGGCCAATGCGTTTGAGGAGGATGTCGCCATGGCAAAGGATGCGGGGATGGATGAGCATCTGGCCAAGCCGGTGGACATGGATACGCTGTTCGACGTGATGTGGCGGCTGAAGAACCGGGGCAGGGGATAGGCGGAGGCGCCGCGCGGAACTGACTGCCGGCGCCGCGGCCGCGCATGTGCGGCGCACCGTCAGACATTTCGGGAGAGCCGTTTCTCCATGACATAATTGGTCAGGAGAATCCCGCCCCGGACCACCTGCTGTTCTCTTTGGACCAGGTAGCCCCGGTCCTGGAAGAAAGGCCGGGCGGTGACGGAGACGTGGGAGGTCACTTTCTCCACGGGAAAAGCCCGCTCCAGGGAATCGCAGATGGCGGTGGCGATGCCTCTTCGCTGATAATCCTTATGGACATACAGCCGGTCCAGATAGCCCGTCCGGTCTATGTCGCCGAATCCGGCCAGCACGTCCTCCCAGATGGCTACAACTGTGTAAAGCTCAGAGAAAGACTTGTCCCACCGGGCCAAATCCACCTGCCCGGTGGCCCAGACGTTCAGCTGTTCTTTTGTATAATCTTTTGCGTTCACGGAGTGGACGGTCCAGTAGAACAATTCCGCCATCTGTGCGCAGTCCGAGGAGCTGTATCTACGTATGATCATTGTGCATTCTCCTTATCAAGGGTGCGGTATCGACAGATTTTTCCCATGTCCGGTGAGGTGTCTTCGCGCGCATTTTGCGCGGACAATCATAAGCAATCGTTTGGAGTGTTTTGACTGTATTATGGCGCTTTTCCGGCGTTCTGTCAAGGCGGAGGGATTCCGACTTTTATACTTTTGCTCACTGGGACTGCGGCCTCATGGGGACAGGGCTCCGGGAGTAACTGGGTATGTTGCTGTGAGCGTCGAAGCCGTGAATAAGTAATACTGGGTATCTGCTGACGGCGGGAAAGGCAATGTAAGATATTGAAAAAGAAAATCATTTGTGCTAAAATATCTCCTGGAAAAACATAAGTATAACATCTTGTGGAACGGCCGTCCGGTCTAAGGAGGGCGTTTCAATCTGCAGCATGGGGGTAATTAGGTCATGAAATTTCTAGTAAACCGCAAACTGGCAACTCGTATGGGCATTATCACCACAGCCATCACCCTGGTGGGAATGCTGCTGCTGTGGCGCACGGTCTCCGACAGGGTCTCTGCCATAGTCAGGAACGACATCACCAATCAGATGACGGACGCCGTGGAATCCAGGGCCGCCATCATCAATGATTATGTGGCGTCCGCAGAGGAATATATGACGGCTTTCGCCCTTGGGAGTGATGTGCACGCCCTGCTCATGGATCCGGAGGATTCGGGGAAACTGGAAGAGGGCCAGAAATATACAGAGGACTTTGCGGCTGTGAAAGGCATCTTTGAGGGGCTCTACATCGCTACTCCGGATACTTCGTGCTGACTCACACTTCACAGCAGGCCATTGGCATCACCACCCGGACGGGGGAATCTCTGGAACAGTTCCGAAACACCATTCTGGCCCGGGAGGAGCTGACCAATTCGGGCATCATGAAATCGCCGGGAACCGGCAGCATGATACTTTCCATGTATCATCCGATCTTTGAGCAGGGCAGCTGCATCGGCTATGTAGGGGCGGGGGTCTATGCGGACAGCCTCATGGACGTTCTGTTGGGACTGGACATCAAGGGACTGCCAAACAGCGAATATGTATTCCTGAATGTGGAGACAGGCGTCTACCTTTACCATGAGGACGAAGAACTGCTGAACACGGAGACAGCGGACAAAGGCTACCGGGAGATCATCGGCAGAATCAAAGAAAGCGGCGACACCCAGGCAGGCACCTATTCTTATCAGGACGAAAACGGCGTGGAACAGCTGGTGGTCTATAAATACCTGAAAGACCGCGGATGGGTCTTCATGGTCCGGGACAGCGCGGCGGAGGTATACGGGGCAGTGGCGGAGGTGCGCATTGTGGTGGGCACCATATGCGCAGCGGTGGCAGCGGTGATCATCCTGGTGACTCTCCTGATCCTGTACCGCCAGGGAAAGGAGCTCATGGCGGTGGAGCGGGCCATCAGGCATCTGGGCGGCATGAATCTCTCCGCCGACCAGGCGCTGGATAAGTTTTACGGCAGAAAGGATGAGATCGGTATGATAGCGCAGACCACCCATGACGTCTGCGACTATCTGCGCAAGACTGTTGACGATATCGGACGGATTCTGGGAGAGATGGCGAACGGGAACATCGCCGTGGACGTGGTCCGGAATGAGACATATTATATAGGAGATTTCAGGGTTCTGGCCGAGAGCCTGAAGACTATCCGCACCAATCTGACCAATCTGATGCGGGACATCTCCCATATCTCCAATCAGGTGGACTCAGGAGCGGAACAGCTGTCCGCAGGGGTCAACACGCTCTCCCAGGGAACCGTGGAGCAATCCGTCTCCGTGCAGGGGCTGGCGGCCAATGTGACAGAGATTACGGCCCGGATTAAGGACAGCAACCTGTGCTGCCACGACGCCAGGGAGCTGGTGGACAAAGCAAACGGCCATGCCGTCGAGGCAGACGCTAAGATGGCGCAGCTGAAAGTGGCCACCCAGAATATCGAACAGTCCTCCGCCAAGATAGGAAGCATCATAGAGACCATTGAGGACATTGCGTTCCAGACCAATATTCTGGCACTGAATGCCGCTGTGGAAGCGGCCCATGCCGGCGAGGCGGGCAGAGGCTTTGCCGTGGTGGCGGAGGAGGTCCGCAGCCTTGCCGCCGAGTCCGGGGAGGCTGTCCAGAGCACAGGTGTCCTGATTGACAGTTCCGTGCAGGATGTGAAGACAGGGACCGCGGCGGCAGGGGACGTGATCTCCGCGGTGCAGACGATCAACGAGTGCATCCAGTCCATTAAGACGCTTATGGATGACCTGGCCCTGGCAAGCGTGCGGCAGTCGGAAATGATCGTATCCGTGGAGGAGGGGATCCGGGAAATCGAGAGGGTGGTACAGACGAACTCTGCCGTGGCGGAGGAAAGCGCCTCGGTCTCCAGAGAACTGTTGGACCAGGCCAGGACCCTGAACAGCCTGATCCGGAAATTCCGGATATCTTCTTAAAAAGTAGATAAAAAATTGGATTTTTGGCGTTATACTAAAAAGAAATGCCACAAAGGAGCGATAAAATATGGGGTACAGAATCCTGATAGCAGACGATGAGGAGGGGTATATTCCGTTCAATATTACCTGCGGCGCTTTGGTGGGATATCAGGTTTTGCTGAGTTTTGCAGGGGCTGTGGGGACGGCTGCGGTGGCACTGGTACTTTCGGCTGCCTGCAGGAACCCTATGGCAGCCATGGTGGCTTCCGCGGCGGTGTGTCTGTCTCCGGCGCTGCTGCCTGTGTCGGAGACAGGTTCGCTGTTTCGGCTGTTGGTGCTTTTGCCCATCTACCAGATGCAGTTCAGTTCTCTGATGTCCGTGGAACTATTGAAAGCAGGAGTGCCCTATGGGATGCTGGCCCTGCCGGTGAGCGCCGGGCTATTGGCTGTGGGATATGAGGCTTCCGGAAATATTTTTGCCAGGCATGAGGTGATGTGATGTGGCTGCCGGGCTCATGGGGAAGCAGGTTTCAATGATACAATTTTATCAAGGGATGCCGGAGTCTGTTATGGAACGGCTATACAGAACAATATCAGATTTTGACAGGTCATGGAGGAGTAAAAGCATATCTGCGTCAGACGAACAAATTCAGCAATTAGAAAACATCTGCAGTGTAGAGTGGAAATAGGCAGTAGCAACAAATAAACGAATTGGGAGAAATATAATAAAAGAGTATCTGGCTTTGGCCGGGGCACAGTTGGTTGGATTCCAAAGTGCCCCGTTTTTTATACACACGGGCACCCAAAGCGCTTGGAAATATGCCGGCAGAGGCTGACGGGCGCCCGCGCGCAAGCAGTGGAGAAAGTCATTCCCCTGCTCCTTTGGCAATAGAATACTTGCGAAGCGTGGAAAGGCTATTTCCCGCTGAGCTCCTCCAGCAGGCGGATCTTGGTGTCGTACAGCTTCTGGGACAGGTCCACATAGACCTCGTGGGGGTTTACCAGGCGCTTGGTCTCGTCCCAGAGAGTGTCCAGTTCCTGCTGGCAGTAGGCCCGGATGTCCATGACTTTGGGGGAGGTATATAGGCACTGGCCCTTGTGGAAGATATGCTCCATCAGGGGGCGCAGGGTGTATGTACCGGCTTTCAGCTTTGTCTTCTTCCAGGGCTCATGGGGGTCGAATAGCATCAGCTCATCGGTTTCCCGGTAGGTTTCCTCAGTCAGGCAGATGAGATCGGCCTTGATTTTTCCGGTATCCTTTTCATAGACGCGGTAAATCTTTTTGTCTCCCGGGTTGGTGACTTTCTCGCTGTTCTCGGAGAGCTTGATTTTGGGGATGAACTGTCCGTTTTCGTCCTGGATGGCAGCCAGTTTGTAGACGCCGCCAAAGGAGGGATTGTCCTTGGAGGTGATCAGATTGGTGCCTACGCCCCAGGAGGTGATGGCTGCACCCTGTACTTTCAGGCTGTCAATGAGGTACTCGTCCAGGTCGTTGGAGGCGGAGATCACAGCGTCCGGGAAGCCTGCGGCGTCCAGCATCTTTCTGGCCTGTTTGGAGAGGTAGGCCAGGTCTCCGCTGTCCAGGCGGATACCGTAGAAAGTCAGGGGGATGCCGGCTTCCCGCATTTCCGTGAAGACACGTATGGCATTGGGCACACCGGACTTTAAGGTATCATAGGTGTCCACCAGCAGGATGCAGGCGGTAGGGTACATGTCCGCATAGGTCTTGAAAGCGGTGTACTCGTCGGAGAAGCTCATGATCCAGCTGTGGGCGTGGGTCCCTTTGACGGGCACGTCGAAGAGCTGGCCGCAGAGCACATTGCTGGTGCCGATGCAGCCTCCGATTATGGCAGCCCTGGCCCCGTAGGTGCCCGCGTCCGGCCCCTGGGCCCTGCGCAGGCCGAATTCCATGATGCCGTCCCCTCTGGCGGCATAGCAGACCCGGGCGGCCTTGGTGGCGATGAGGCTCTGATGGTTGATGATGTTTAAGATGGCGGTCTCCACCAGCTGGGCTTCCATGATGGGGGCTATGACTTTGATTACGGGTTCCCTGGGGAACATGACGGTGCCCTCGGGGATGGCATAGATATCTCCCGAGAACCGGAAAGTTTTTAGGTACTCCAGGAAGTCGGCCTGGAAGATGCCCAGGGAGGCCAGATAGTCGATGTCCTCCTGGTCGAAATGCAGTTCTTTGATGTACTGGATGACCTGCTCTAAGCCCGCCGAGATGGCGTAGCCACCGTCGCAGGGATTTTTGCGGTAGAAAGCGTCGAAGATCACGGTCTCGTTCTGATCCTTGTGCCTGAAATACCCCTGCATCATGGTGAGCTCGTACAGGTCCGTCATAAGTGTGAGATTCTGTCTGTCCATAGACTCCTCTTTTCTGCCGTGTCCGGCATTTTGCATTTTTACAATCATATACCATCCGGGGTGGAATTGCAAGGGGGAGGAAACCAGAAAGAAAGGGTTTCCTCCCCCGGATCTGTACCCGCTTCACCCGGTCGGCATTGCGTTCCTCCGCCACCATGGAAAATGCAAGTGGGAAACCCCATTTTTGGTGGAAAATGGGAGATGGACTGTGGTACAATCATCTCAGGCAAAGGCTTGCCTGAGATTCTTTCGAAAGAGCCGTATGCCTGTAAAAAGCATCAATGTAATGCAGCCACGTAAGACAAAGTGGAGAGGACAGGGGAATGAAGAGAACCAAGGAACAGGAATTCATACGGAAGTACAATAGAGCGTATGGCAAGGCCGTTGGCGCCGAGAGGAAGAAGCGGAAGCTGGGCCTGGAGAAATTATCTTCCGGCATCATGAGTCGAACCAAGCTTGAGATGGTAGAAAAGGGTATGGCACAGTGGACAAAGATGGAGGGAGACACCCTGATGCTGCGGATGGGAATCCCGGCGGAGTACTTTGAAGCGATGGCATCGGGGGAAGACCTGGAGCGATGGCGGAAGAGGGAGGATATCTGCCTGCTGGTACCGGGACTGCCGGAAGAAGCCGCCGCCGCAATCGATGACTACAGGAGAAAATATAAAAAGCGGGAGCCCCTGGAGGAGCAGTTCCTTCTGAAAGCGGAGGTCATCCTGATGCTGGAACGGCAAAGGACAGCGGGCGGGGAGGCTCCGGAGGTCATCCTGGATACTGCCACACAGGCGGTGAACTGCACCGTCCCGGACGGCTGGGAACAAAACCTGAGAGCGCTCTGTCTTTCGCCCGGTGAGCTGGACGCTGTCCTGTTGGTAAGCGCCGCCCTGTTTGAAAATGGCTGTAAGGAGGAAGCATGGCAGCTATGGCAGGCAGTGTGGGATTATCCCGGGCAGCATGGCTGGAAGGAACGCGCGATGACAATGATACTGCCCCAGACCGCTGTCCTGGGAATCCGGATGGCAGCCGCATTGGCAGAGCATGGGGAGCCTGACGGCCGGGATACCGCCATGGGAAGCATGGCTGCCAGCATGCGGGAGGCAGGGCCTCCAAGGAAAGAGCAGGAAGCGGGATCTTCGGGGAATGGACAGGAGACAGGGCTTCTGAGGAAAGGACAGGAGGCCCTGGAACTGCTGCGCAGGAATGGGTGCCACTGCTATGTATTGCCGCTGCTGGACTGCCTGTGCGAATGCGATGCCTCTCTTTTTGCCGCACCGGAATATTTGGAACAGGTGAAAGCTTTCCGGAAAATGTTCCTGGATATTTACGCATGGTTCGGCTATCCCGGATACCGCATCTGGCAGGGGAGCTCTGTGGACAATACCAGGGACGCCGGAATGACGCTGAAAATGCTTCGCAAATTTGATGGGAAATCCCGTGAAAAAGCTGTCTATGACGGGGATGAACTTGTTATGTCTCCCAGGCAGCTGGAAAGGATAGAAAAAGGGCTCCATAAACCCTCCTACGAAAATTACGATAAGCTGGTGAAGCAATACGGTAAATTCGGAGGGTGGAATATGCCCCTGCTGGAAACGGAGTCTCTGGAGGTGCTGGAACAGCGACAGCTGATCAGTACCCTGATGGAATGTGAGAGGTGGGATTTGGCGGAATGGGAAATACAGAAGTTTCGAAGCAGGGTAAACCCGGCGTTCCCCAAAGTAAGGCAGGAGCTTCTGTTCTTCGATGCCATCCTGAAGCAGAAAAAGGGAGGCGATTTGCAGGAAAGCCTGGAAATGCTGCTGGAAGCGCTGCGCTGTACCGTGCCTGATTTCGAAAGGAAAGACATGAAATGGTGGGTTTACCAGCGGGAGGAGATCATGATCGTAAGCAATATCGGCAGCTTTTACCGCAAACTTGGCAGGTTGGAGGAGGCGAAGAAATGGTTTGAGGCGGTGCTGTTCTCCATCAATCAAAATAGTTATCGGACAGGTATTTATCATTATGGGTTTGATATTGCTTTCGAATGCTATGATAATTATCTTGGTGATATTTGCTGCCTTGACAATACCGTAAAGATGAATGAGTATATGATTTTGAAATCACTTTTGCTTTTCAGAATCAACGGTATACACAATCTATTTTATCATATTGCGTGGAATGCATATGAAATTGCCGAAAAAAAGCCGGAAGAATATGCATCCCTCCGGCCAGTATGGGAAAAAGCCTTTCAAATAAGCAAATTAATGGCAGAGTTTATGTCCGATTCTTCTACGAAAGCATTTTTATCAAAAAGGGAATCTAAGTATTTGTCATAATCAAATATACTGCAGACCGCCAGAATTTACAGTAATGCGGTCAGTGAAGTATCTGGCTGGCGGTCTGCAGTCGGGGCGTACTGTAAAGTTAACTGGCGTGCAGTATAAGTCAGGCTTTAATCTCTGTCGTACGATCATCCTTATCTGTTAACGGTTGGATACCGTCGCCCTCGTCTGTCTCCGGAATTTCTTCCTCCACAGGAGGAAATTTCGGAGGCGTGGGAATGCTGCCATCCTCTCCCTCTCCTGACCCGGGAAATACAGGCCCGGCTAATGCAAGCGTGAGTGCTAATGCAGAGACCAGCGTTTTCAAATGATATTTTTGTCGTTTCATGAAAAATCCCTCCTTTAAAAGTCAAAACATTTCCTGTTATTATATAATGTTTTTGGATGGAACGCAATATGACAAATTGGCTGAAAAAATCAAGTAATTTGTCATATTGCGTATTATAACAAATTGAGATACTATTATGTTGTATACCAGTTCTCTGTATACTGGTTATATAGAAATGAATATTTCAGCAGGGCTTACAATCAACGGATTTTTCAGAGAGAGGAGAAAAGTAATGAAGAAAGTCAAAAGAGTTTTAGCAACTATAATTTGTTTTTCGGCGTTGCTTAGCACCCAGCCGGTATATGCTGCGGAAAGCAGAGTAATTCAGCCGTGTAAGCATACAGTCGTATATATTACGACAGTGGATATAACTCCAGAGTCGGTAGATGATGTTTATCACTGTCTGAGAACTCAGGAGGTGGATAAGTGCGCCCAGTGTGGGATTATTGTATCGAGAGGTCTGATCCATCGTGGGGATTTGAAACACCATCATTTTAAGAATGTAGGCACTGAGTGGAAATGTGAAGAATGTGGTGCTACAAAAAGTTTCTGATCTTACCAACGGCAGAGAATGAATCTGCAGCCCATGCTGAATAGAGATACAGGAAGGGATGCCGCAGGCCATCCCTTCTTTGGATGATATGCCGGGCAAATGTGTGTAAAGGAGATCGTATGGATTGTATGAAAAAATTCCTTTTTTTGTTGCTGCTGTGTTTCTGCTGCCTGTTTCCGGGAGGCTGCGGTAAGGACGATGCATCTGCCTCCCTGGAAAGAGTGGAGGATACTAATGAAACGAAAGAATATTATGACATCATGGTAGAAAACACTGCCTTTCCGGAGCTGGACCGCACGGGCCAGGCTCTGTATTTTCTGGGCATGCAGTTTTACCGGGGGGAAGCCGTGCAGTTGTGGGGACAGCTTACTTTCGATGCGGCCTGGGGCGTAAACGGAGGGGAAATCTTCCGGTATAAAATGGACGGAAGCCGGGAAACCGCCACCGTGAATGTGCCGTCTGACTATCTTGTTTCCTTTACGCATGGGTTTCAGGACAGCGAAGGGAATTTCTATTTCTGGGGAAAAAGGAGGAAATCACTGGACGAGCCGAATCCGGTCGTCATACTGGATCCTTCCGGAGAAGAACTATACCGTACAGGTTCTGATGGGAAGGACGAGTTCCTGTTATTTAACATCTGCCAGACTTTAGACGGCTCAGTTTACTGGCTCCTGGATGACGGGTATGGGACAACAAAACTTGCAAAGAGCCGGCCTGGCGCTCTGCCGGAGGAAATGTGGGATGTGAAGCAGTGGTATGGCGGCGGCTCCATTTCTTATTATGGGGCAACATGTCTTGGCCTGAAAGGGGATGCGGTCTGCCTGGGCAGGGATGACGGCTTCTGGCAGGTGGATCTTGAGGAGGAAAGCCTGCTGGAGCTGCTCCAGTTTCTGGGAACCTCCTATAACAACTGGGACGGGGAATCATGGGCGCAGAAGCGGGAGCAGCAAAGCTTCCGGGTACTTGAGGACGGCAGTGTGGAGACGCTGAGGTGCTGCAGCGACGGCACGGGAGCGACCATACAGAGGCTGTACATGAGCAGGGTGGAGAGGATTCCCATTGTCATACGGGCGGAGTCTTTTTATCCGTGGGCAGTAAACCGCGTCAACCGGTTTAACCAGGAAAATGATACCTACTATGTAGTACTGGAGGATTTCTACCGTACGGGGCAAAAGTGGGCATCCTATGATTCTGACTTCGAAGACTTTGTCAGAAAAACCAGTATCGAGATCGCCGCCGGGAAGGGGCCGGACATTTTCATGGGATCCAGTATATTTGGGGATGCCGTCATCAGCCTGATAGAGAAGGGAGCCTTTGCAGATCTTGCGCCTTTCATGGAGGCGGACGGGATCCGCGAGGAGGATTACTTCCCGGTGGCATTCTGCCGGAGGGAAGGGGACGGGATATACGGCATTTCCGCAATAGGAGATTTTACGGTATACAAAACAGACCCCCGCCTGCTGGGAGGGGAAGAACCATCCGACATCGAGACACTGGCGGATGCGCTTCTGGCCTGGCCGGAGGAGGCGGCTTATATGGAATATGTGGATTCCGCCGGCCTGTTGCGGCTGTTTTTGGAAGGCTCCGAGGATCTGTGGGGCATGGTGGACTGGGAGGAGGGAGCCTGTGATTTCAGCGGCGGGCTCTTCGGAAAGCTGCTGGAGGCGGCGGGGCGGTTCGGATATGAATCCGGAAAGAACAACTCCCTTCTGGCCTTTAGGTGGGGGATCCAAGATATTTATGATAATCAGCCCGGAAATGAAGTGGTTTCAGGCGTATTGTTTGATGACGGACTTCATGGGGCAGTGAGTTCCTACAGTATATTTTCCGTCAATTCCAATTCGGCGAATCAGGAAGGGGCCTGGGAATTTTTACGGTTCCTGCTGGGGGAGGAAATGCAGTCCGCTGCCAGGGCATTTAGTTCCCCCGTGTTAAAATCGGCCTTTAAAGAGTGGATCAGGAAAGATTTGGAGATGGATGGCCGGGGTGAATGGGACGGGCCATATACGATCATACAGGATGGAGAAATAAGTTTTGAGATAAGAACTTTCCAAGAAAGGGACTTTACCGAGAGCGTGATAAACGAATATATCGATGCCATGGAAAATGCAAGGCTGCTGCCTGTCCGTACGGAGCCCCTCCTGGATATCATCTGCGAGGAAGCCGCCTATTACTTCAACGGGAGCAAAGGTGTGGAAGAGACAGCGGAAGTGATCCAAAACAGGGTGCAGCTGTACCTGAATGAACATAAATGACGGTCTCGCAATTCGAGCTGACGCTCTGCCTGGTTTTCCTGATTGAACAGGCCGCCGGCTTAAAAAGCGGGGTTAAAATTTTCAGGGAAATCTCTAAACCCGCTTGACAAAAGAAAAACGAAAGGGCTATAATGACTTATCAGATGGAATTGTCTGCAAACGACAGCCGACAATTCCTATAGAGAAGAAATGCCATGACGAAGAGAGTAGCCGTTTGGAAAAGATTTCGATTACCGAGAAAGCCACAGCGAGCCGGTGAGGGTGCGAGTCCGGTGTGAGTATGGGAACGGCGAAAATCACTTCTGAGCAGGCAGGGCAAAAGGCGGAAAGCCGGCGCGCCGGATCTGACGGCATTGCCGGAGCGCGGTGACGGCGGCAGGCCGAGTAGTTCTGCACGGGGTTCCTACGTTATGGGAAACCGTATTATTTATGACGGTATGCGATTTACAGTGTAAGTTATGCTGACGGTCGCTAACATTTGCTATGGAATGCTTTTCTTCCATTGTTACCCGACTCACGAGCGTCAGATGCTATAAGCTGGCGGCAAACTTTATCGCTGGTGAGTATATGCTGGTTTCCCCGTCATGAAATGTACGCTGTAACAGGTGGTGAAACGAAGAGAAAAGCTTCGTCCTATTACGGGACGGAGCTTATTTTGTTATTACCGGAAATATGCGTATGGCAAAATGTATTCTCTTTCTCAGAAAATCAATCAGGGGCTGGGCGGAGCGTGAAGTTCGGCATAGATTACGCCACGGCCGGGAAAGGAAGGAATCTAAAAATGTACAAACCGGTTTCATCAGACTTAAGTCTGGCAGAACGCGAAAAAGAAGTAGAGAAATTCTGGAAAGAAAACGACATCTTTAAAAAGAGCATCGACAGCCGCAAGGAGGGGCCAACCTATACTTTCTACGACGGCCCGCCCACGGCCAACGGCAAGCCCCACATCGGCCATGTGGAGACCCGCACCATCAAGGATATGATCCCCAGATACCGCACCATGAAAGGCTATATGGTGCCCCGGAAAGCCGGCTGGGACACCCACGGCCTGCCCGTGGAGCTGGAGGTGGAGAAGCTCTTAGGCCTGGACGGCAAGGAGCAGATCGAGGAGTACGGCCTGGCTCCCTTTATCGACAAATGTAAGGAGAGCGTCTGGAAGTACAAGGGCATGTGGGAGAAATTCTCCGGCTCCGTGGGCTTCTGGGCGGACATGGACGACCCTTACGTGACCTATCACGACGACTATATCGAGTCCGAGTGGTGGGCGTTAAAGACCATCTGGGACAAGGGGCTTTTGTATAAAGGATTCAAGATCGTGCCCTACTGCCCCCGCTGCGGCACCCCTCTGTCCAGCCATGAGGTGGCCCAGGGCTACAAGGCGGTGAAAGAGCGCTCCGCGGTGGCGCGGTTCAAATGCGTGGGGGAGGAGGCCTATTTCCTGGCATGGACTACGACCCCCTGGACATTGCCCTCCAACGTGGCTCTGTGCGTGAACCCGGATGAGACCTATGTGAAAGTAAAGGCCGCGGACGGCTACACCTATTACATGGCCCAGGCCCTGCTGGACACTGTGCTGGGAGGCCTGGCGGAAGAGGGAGCGGCGGCCTATCAGGTGCTGGAGACCTACAAGGGCACGGATCTGGAGCATAAAGAGTATGAGCCCCTGTTCGCCTGCGCCGGGGAGGAGGCCGCCCGCCAGGGCAAAAAGGCCCATTACGTCACTTGTGACACATATGTCACAATGTCCGACGGCACAGGCATCGTGCACATCGCCCCCGCTTTCGGTGAGGACGACGCCAATGTGGGCAGAAAGTACGGCCTGCCT
This sequence comes from Lachnospiraceae bacterium, assembly GCA_022799755.1. Lineage (GTDB taxonomy): Bacteria > Bacillota > Clostridia > Lachnospirales > Lachnospiraceae > Acetatifactor. Next base: position 48,246 of record JAAWOU010000003.1, on the reverse strand, counting down.
CTGGTGCAGTTCGTGGACGGCAAGGGCCATATGACGGCGGAGACTCCCTACGCCGGAAAATTCGTCAAGGACGCGGATCCGGATATCATCAAGGACCTGGACAAGGAGGGGAAACTGTTCTCCGCGCCGAAATTCGAGCATGACTACCCGTTCTGCTGGCGCTGCGACACGCCCCTGATCTACTACGCCAGAGAGTCCTGGTTCATCAAGATGACCGCGGTGAAAGACGACCTGGTGCGCAACAACAAGACCATCAACTGGATCCCCCCCACCATCGGCGAGGGGCGCTTCGGCAACTGGCTGGAGAACATCCAGGACTGGGGCATCTCCAGGAACCGCTACTGGGGCACGCCCTTGAATATCTGGGAGTGTGAGTGCGGGCATACGGAGAGCGTGGGCAGCAGAGAGCAGCTTGCCGCCCTGACAGGCAGCGAGAAGACAAAAAGCGTGGAGCTGCACCGCCCTTACATCGACGAAGTGACTTTCCCCTGCCCCAAGTGCGGGAAGACCATGAAGCGGGTGCCGGAGGTCATCGACTGCTGGTTCGACTCCGGGGCCATGCCCTTTGCCCAGCACCATTATCCTTTTGAGAACAAAGATTTATTTGAACAGCAGTTCCCGGCCAATTTCATCTCCGAGGCCGTGGACCAGACCAGGGGGTGGTTCTACTCATTGCTTGCGGAGTCCACTTTGCTCTTCAACAAGGCTCCTTATGAGAACGTCATCGTGCTGGGCCTGGTGGCGGACGAGGACGGCCAGAAGATGAGCAAGTCCAAGGGGAATGTGGTGGATCCTTTCGAGGCCCTGGATGAGTACGGCGCGGACGCCATCCGGTGGTACTTTTACACCAGCGCAGCCCCCTGGCTGCCCAAGCGCTTCTCCGGCAAGACCGTGCTGGAGGGACAGCACAAGTTCCTGGATAAGCTCTGGAACACCTACACTTTCTTCGTGCTCTACGCCAATATCGACGGGTTCGACGCGTCGAAATATACACTGGAGTACCATAAGCTGCCCGTGATGGACAGATGGCTCCTGTCCAGGCTGAACACCGTGGTGGGCCAGGTGGACACGGATCTGGACAGATACCGCATCCCCGAGGCGGCCAAGGCCCTGCAGGATTTCGTGGAGGAGCTGAGCAACTGGTATGTGCGCCGCAGCCGTGAGCGCTTCTGGGCCAAGGGCATGGAGCAGGACAAGATTAACGCCTATATGACCCTGCACACGGCGCTGGTGACGCTGTGCAAAGCGGCGGCGCCGATGATTCCTTTCATGACGGAGGAGATCTACCGGAATCTGGTGTGCACCTGCGACGCCTCTGCGCCGGAGAGCATCCACTTGTGCGATTTCCCCACAGTGGAGGAACGCTTCCTTGACAAAAAGCTGGAGGCGGACATGGAGGAGGTGCTGGAGGCCGTGGTGCTGGGCCGGGCCTGCCGGAACACCGCCGCCATCAAGAACCGCCAGCCCATCGGCCGGATGTACGTTAAGATGGGGGCCGGAGCAGAACAGGGCGACGGGGCGGATCCCGCCGGTGCGGATCCCGCTGGTGCGGGAGAGGACACAAAGACAGCGGTGGGACTGGACGGCTTCTACACCGCCATCATCCGGGACGAGCTGAATGTAAAGGATGTGGTCTACACGGAGGACGTGCGGGACTACACCACCTACACATTCAAGCCCCAGCTGCGCACGGTGGGTCCCAAATACGGAAAGCAGCTGGGAGGGATCCAGAAGACCCTGGCCGGACTGGACGGAAACGCCGCCATGGATGAGCTGAACGGGGGCGGGAAGCTTGCCTTTGAGGTGAACGGCACGGCAGTGGAGCTGACAAAGGAGGATCTGCTGATCGACATGACCCAGAAGCCGGGCTATGTGTCCCAGGAGAACGGGAAGATGACCGTGGTGCTGGACACCAACCTGACGGAAGCGCTCATCGAGGAGGGATTTGTCTATGAGCTGATCAGCAAGATCCAGACCATGCGAAAGGACGCGGGCTTCGAGGTCATGGACCACATCAAAGTGTCCGTGAACGGAAACGAGAAGCTGGCACAGATAGCCGCCAGAAACGCGGATGCCATCTGCGGCAAAGTGCTGGCTCAGGAGCTGACCAATGAGAAAGCTTTCGCGGTAGCGAAAGAATGGAACGTAAACGGCGAGAAAGTCGTCATTGCACTGGAGAAAATATAGTATAGGATCGGGATACCGGGGGGCGGTCTGCTGCCAGGCTTTGGCAGAGCCGCCCCACAGGGCATTTTCCGGAGAGATCAGGCAGAGGCCGGCCTGCCCGGCAATGCGCTGAGGCCGACGCCGGGGCACCCTGCCCGAAAGGGCGGGCAATCCGCAGGCGGAAAGACGAAAACCGAGTACAGGGAGAAAACGGGGGCACATGAAGACAGAGAAGATATTGACAGGCAACTACAGAAAAGCGTTTACGGGGGTGTGCATTGCGATTGCGGCCATTGTAATACTGCTGTTGATACCGGCTATGGGGGAGAAAAAGGAATACCGCTATTCCCTTGACCGAACCTTTGCCTCAGGCGATGCACAGAGGATACTGTATGACGGGATCCAACTGCCGGTGGGAATCTACGCCGTGACGGTGGACTATGAGACCATGGCCAATTTGGGGTATGTGGTCTCTCTGACAGACGATTCTCTGCCGCCTCTCAAGGCAATGCAGAACGGGCAGACGCTTCCCGCGGCCCATTCCTCGGAGACCTTTCATCTCTGGCTCTTGGGAAAATCGGACAACCTCACCCTGTCTGTCCTGGGCGATGCCCAGGAGGAGATCTACTTTAAGGAGCTGCGCATCAAGGAGACGGGGCAGTTCTGGTACATGATCATCTTCTTCGTGCTGACGGCGGGAATCGCGGCGCTGGGATGCATTGTCTGCGCGGCCCGGCATCATGTGCACAAAATACCGACATCCGACTTTTTTGTGGTCGGAGGGATTGTCCTTTTGACCCTTTTGCTGTCCAGACCTTTTTTGATGAACTGGCTCCACAGCACGGGGGATGTGGGCTACCATCTGGAGCGGATTGACGGTGTGGCGGGAAGCATTGCCCGAGGGGTATTTCCCATGCGGCTGGAGGCGAACTTCCCCTACGGGTACGGGTATGCGGACGGCGTTCTGTACGGGTCCACGCTCCTGTATATCCCGGCGCTTTTATGGCTGATAGGATTCCCGGTTCTGTACAGCTACAATATCTTCATTATACTGATGAATTTTGCCACCATAGGCGTGGCATTTTACTGTTTCCGCAGAATGTTTCGGGATCAATATATCGGGCTCATGTGCAGCGCGCTGTACGCGTTTTCCCTGTACAGGATTACGGTGCTCTATGGGCGGGGATGCGTAGGGGAGGGCTGTGCCCAGATTTTCCTCCCCCTGCTTTTATACGGATACTTCCGCCTGTTCGCGCAGGACGCCGATGAGAGAGGATACGGCAGGACCTGGCTGCTCTTGGTCATAGGGTACTCCGGGGTGCTGCAGTCCCACACGCTGACCTGCGAGCTGGCGCTTGTCTTCACCGTGGCGGTGTGTCTGGTAAATATTCGCAGAGTGTTCCGAAAGGCAATTTTGACACAGCTTGTAAAGGGCGCGGTGGTTACATTGCTGTGCAATGCGTGGTATATTGTGCCGTTTCTGGACTATTATATTTCCCAGGATCTGCTGGTGAAAAATCTGGGGAAACAGATGATTCAGTATCGGGGGACCAGTTTGGATCTGGTGTTTGCGCATTTCTTTGACGGCGTATTGATCGATGAGCAGGGAATGCCCATCAGAGCGGTGGGACCGGGCCTGATTCCCATGGTTCTGCTGGCTGCATTTTTCTGCATCGGGGTGTATTCTCTGATCAAAAAGAAGCGGAGTAAGCTGCTTGCGGGCGCCGGATTGTGCGCCTGTCTGTCAGCGGTCTGCATAGCGTTTTCCCTGAAAGTATTTCCCTGGGACTGGTTCCAGCAGACAAGTCCCCTGGCGGAGCGAATCGTGTCCAGTTTTCTGATTCCCACCAGATTTTTAAACTGGGGGACATTGTTTCTGGTTCCTGCCGCCGGGTATTGCCTGTGGTATGCAAAGTATGAGTGCCGGTGGAAAAAGCCGCTCTATTTCCTGGGAACGGCGGCGGTGGTTCTGGCAGTGGGAACCTCGTCCATGTATTTCATCTACCGGATAACCTACACCTATGAAAAGGTGCGGATATTTGACAACAACCAGGTCTTCGGATATGTGTCCGGCGGAGAGTATCTGATATACGGCACGGATGCGACGAGACTTTCCTTTGATTTTCCGAAAACTTCCGAAAATGTAAAGCTGCTCCAATATGCCAAGGGCGACCTGGCGGCGGACTTTCAATGCGTCAACGAGTCTGCCCAGGAGGAGGGATACGTGGAGGTGCCGCTGTTCCTCTATAAAGGATATCAGGCCCGGACAGGGGCGGGAGAGAAGCTGGAATGCGTTTACGGAGACAATAACGTAATCCGGGTATTGCTGCCGCCGGGGTTTCAGGATACGGTTTCGGTATGTTTCGTAAGCCCTGTCTACTGGAGGCTCAGCGAGGCCGTCAGCTGGGGGAGCGTGGCTGGCGTCATTGTCTGCTGCGTGTACGGTACTCGAAAGAGGAGGCGGGGCGGAAAATCCTGAACAATATTTTGAAGAATTTTCTGTGGAAAATGAATAAAACAATGCAGATGGGCAAGGCTGTGATAAGCCTTTTTGCGGAAATCACAGCGGGCTGAATGCAAAATCGGTTCCCGAAATTTGTGTAAAAAATCAGTTGGAATGGCTGGTGAATTTTGGTATAATAGTATAAGTCAGGCCCAAAGGCCGATGAGAAATGCTTATATCATATAGATTTTAAGAGAGTGAAAGGAGAAAAAAGTGAAAAACACGAACACGACGGACGCAAAGAAGCAGACGGGCACAGCCGAAGCGTCAGAGAAAAAGCCCACGTTCGATAAAGAGCTTTTCAAGAGGAGTGTCTTGTATAATGTCATGAATATGTACCGCAAGACGCTGGAAGAGGCCACTCCCCAGCAGATTTTCCAGGCTGCTTCCTACTCGATCAAGGACAGGGTGATCGGCAACTGGATGAACACCCAGAAGGCCTATGACAAGGAAGACCCCAAGATGGTGTACTATATGTCCATGGAGTTTCTGATGGGGCGCGCCCTGGGCAACAACATGGTAAACCTCCAGGCCTACGAGGGGGCAAAGGAGGTTCTCGAAGAGCTGGGCGTGGACATCAACGTGCTGGAGGACCAGGAGCCGGACGCGGCATTGGGCAACGGCGGCCTGGGAAGACTTGCGGCATGCTTCCTGGACTCCCTGGCCACGCTCGGATATCCCGCCTACGGCTGCGGCATCCGCTACCGCTACGGCCTGTTCAAGCAGAAGATTGAGAACGGTTTTCAGATGGAGATTCCGGACGACTGGCTGGCAGAGGGCAATCCTTTCGAGCTGCGCAGGCCGGAATACGCCAAGAAAGTGAAATTCGGCGGCTATGTCACCGTGCGCACCGACGAGAACGGCAGGAACCATTATGTGCAGGAGGACTACCAGTCCGTGAAAGCCATTCCCTACGACATGCCGATCGTGGGCTACGGCAACGGCATCGTCAATACCCTGCGCGTGTGGGATGCGGAGTCCATGGGCGGCTTCCAGCTGGATTCCTTTGACAAGGGTGACTACAGCAAAGCAGTAGAACAGGAGAACCTGGCCAGGAATCTGGTGAACGTGCTCTATCCCAACGACAACCACTACGCGGGCAAGGAGCTTCGCTTAAAACAGCAGTATTTCTTTATCTCCGCTTCCGTCCAGGAGGCTGTGGACAAATATATGAGAAAGCATGACGATATCCGCCGCTTCCACGAGAAGGTGACATTCCAGCTCAACGATACCCACCCCACCGTGGCCATTCCGGAGCTGATGCGCATTCTGCTGGACGATTATGATCTGACCTGGGACGAGGCCTGGGAAATCACGACCAAGACCTGCGCCTACACCAACCACACCATCATGGCGGAGGCTTTGGAGAAGTGGCCCATCGATCTGTTCTCCAGACTGCTTCCCAGAGTGTACCAGATCGTGGACGAGATCAACCGCAGGTTCATCCGCCAGATCGAGCAGAAGTACAGAGGCGTACACGGCGTGGACGTACAGGAGAAGATCCGCAAGATGGCGATCCTCTACGACGGACAGGTGAAGATGGCACATTTGGCCATCGTGGCCGGGTATTCCGTCAACGGCGTGGCAAGGCTCCACACGGAGATCTTAAAGCACCAGGAGCTGAAAGACTTCTACGAGATGTTCCCGGAGCGCTTTAACAACAAGACCAACGGCATCACCCAGCGCCGCTTCCTGCTTCACGGCAATCCCCTGCTGGCAGAGTGGGTTACCTCCAAGGTGGGCGACGGCTGGATCACGGACCTGCCTCAGATCGCGGGCATCAAGGCCCTGGCTGAGGACAAGAAAGCCCAGAAAGAGTTCATGGATATCAAGTTTCAGAACAAGCTCCGTCTGGCAAAATATATCAAGGAGCATAACGGCATCGACGTGGATCCGAATTCCATCTTCGACGTGCAGGTAAAGCGTCTCCATGAGTACAAGAGACAGCTGATGAACATTCTCCATGTAATGTACCTGTACAATGAGCTGAAAGCCAATCCGGATATGGACTTCTTCCCCAGGACGTTTATCTTCGGCGCAAAGGCGGCTGCAGGCTATAAGAACGCCAAGCTGACCATCAAACTGATCAACGCCGTGGCTGAGGTGGTGAACAACGACGCTTCCATCGGCGGTAAGATCAAAGTGGTGTTCATTGAGAACTACAATGTGTCCAACGCGGAGATCATCTTCGCGGCGGCGGACGTGTCCGAGCAGATCTCCACGGCCAGCAAGGAGGCTTCCGGCACGGGCAACATGAAGTTCATGTTAAACGGCGCCCTGACTTTGGGCACCATGGACGGCGCCAATGTGGAGATCGTGGAGGAAGTGGGAGAGGAGAACGCGTTCATCTTCGGCCTGTCCTCCGACGAGGTCATAAACTACGAGAACAACGGCGGCTATGACCCCATGCAGATCTTTAACAGTGACAAGGATATCCACAGGGTGTTGACCCAGCTCATAGACGGAACCTACGACAAGGATAAGGAACTGTTCCTGACGCTGTACAATTCGCTGTTAAACAAGCTGTCCACCTCGAAAGCGGACACCTACTTCATTCTGAAAGACTTCAAGCCCTATGCGGAGGCGCAGAAAAAGGTGGAGGCTGCCTACAGAGACCGTGAGGGCTGGGCTAAGAGCGCCATCCTGAACGTGGCATGCTCCGGGAAGTTCACATCCGACAGGACCATCCAGCAGTATGTGGACGAAATCTGGCATCTGGACAAGGTGACATTGTAATCATCCCAAGGGCAGACATTCTCCCGGGCGCAGCGCGCGGCAGGAGAGACTGCATTTCATGAAAGGTATTTCGAAAGGGCGTGCGAAATGGCACGCCCTTGCAGTCATTACGGCAACCAAGTCTTTTTCCGGGAATCCGAACCGGAAAAGGCACGGCATATCAAAAAAAGAAAGGAACCCCACATATGGTAGAATTATTGCAGGGCGGCGCGTATCTGGTAAACGGCAGGGAGGTCATCGCCGACGGACCGGAGGCACAGCAGGCAGTTCTGGGCAAAACCGGAAAGAACATCACCAAAGAGGAAGCGTCAAAGCAGACAATCTGTTACGGAATTCTGGAGAGCCACAATACCTCCGGCAGCATGGACAAGCTTAAAGTAAGGTTCGACAAGCTCACCAGCCATGACATCACTTTCGTGGGCATCATACAGACCGCTAGGGCCTCGGGGCTTACAAAGTTCCCCATGCCCTATGTGCTCACCAACTGCCACAATTCCCTGTGCGCCGTGGGCGGCACCATCAATGAAGACGATCACATGTTCGGCTTATCCTGCGCCAAGAAATACGGCGGCGTCTATGTGCCCCCTCATCAGGCGGTGATCCATCAGTACGCCAGAGAGATGCTTGCGGGCGGCGGACAGATGATACTGGGCTCGGATTCTCACACCAGATACGGCGCGCTGGGCACTATGGCCGTGGGCGAGGGAGGGCCGGAGCTGGTAAAGCAATTGCTGAACCAGACCTATGACATAAGCAGGCCCCAGACGGTAGCCGTCTATCTCACGGGCGAGCCCGTGAAAGGCGTGGGTCCCCAGGACGTGGCGCTGGCCATTATCGGCGCTGTGTTCGGGAACGGGTACGTGAAGAATAAAGTCATGGAATTCGTAGGTCCCGGGGTGGCGTCATTAAGCGCAGACTTCCGCATCGGCATCGATGTGATGACAACGGAGACCACATGCCTGTCGTCTATCTGGGAGACGGATGAGGAGATAGAAAAGTTCTATGAGATCCACGGACGGAAAGCGGATTACAGAAAGCTTGCACCCGGGGAAGCGGCCTACTATGACGGTCTGATTCGGGTGGATCTCTCCAAGGTGCGCCCTATGATAGCCATGCCTTTCCATCCCAGCAATACCTACACCATAGAGGAGCTCAACGCCAATCTCACGGACATCTTAGAGGAGACGGAGAAGCGGGCCCTGGTGAGCCTGGGCGGGGCCAAGGCCGCGGACGGCTCGCCTCTGGAATTCCGCTTAAGGGACAAGGTGAGGAACGGTAAGTTCATGGTGGAGCAGGGTATCATCGCCGGCTGCGCCGGCGGCGGCTTCGAGAATATCTGCGCCGCGGCGGACATTTTAAAGGGCAGCTCCATCGGGGCGGACAGCTTTACCTTGAGCGTGTACCCGGCCTCCATGCCGGTGTACATGGAACTGGTGCGAAACGGCTGTGCCGCGGCCATTATGGAGACCGGTGCGGTCATGAAGACGGCCTTTTGCGGCCCCTGCTTCGGCGCGGGAGACACCCCGGCCAACAATGCGTTCAGCATCCGCCACTCCACCAGGAACTTCCCCAACCGGGAGGGCAGTAAGCTCCAGAACGGCCAGATTTCCTCCGTGGCCCTGATGGATGCCCGCTCCATTGCGGCCACCGCGGCCAACAAGGGCGTGCTGACCCCGGCCACGGAATTTGACGGGGAAATCGGGAAATATCAGTATTACTTTGACGGCAAGATATACGCAAACCGTGTCTTCGATTCCAAGGGCGCGGCTGACCCCGATGTGGAGATTCAGCTGGGGCCCAATATCAAGGACTGGCCGGAAATGGAGGCGCTGCCGGAGAATCTCCTGCTGCAGGTGGTCAGCGAGATCCACGATCCTGTTACCACCACGGACGAGCTGATCCCCTCCGGGGAGACATCCTCCTACCGCTCCAACCCGCTGGGACTGGCGGAGTTCACCTTAAGCCGCAAGGACCCGGAATATGTGGCCCGGGCCAAGGAAATCCAGAAAGCGGAAAAAGCCCGCATGGCCGGCGGACATCCCTGTAGAGAGCTGCCGGTGCTAAAAGAGCTCATGGGAGTTATCAAGGGGCAGTATCCGGAGGCGGACCACTCCAACACAGGCTTCGGCTCCACCATATTCGCCGTGAAGCCCGGCGACGGCTCCGCAAGGGAGCAGGCCGCCTCCTGCCAGAAAGTGCTGGGGGGATGGGCGAATATCGCCAATGAATATGCCACAAAGCGCTACCGCTCCAACCTGATCAACTGGGGTATGCTGCCTTTCCTGATCGAAGAGGGGGAGCTACCTTTCAAAAACCTGGACTATCTCTTCTTCCCGGGCATCCGCAGAGCCGTGGAGGAAAAGGCGGAGACGATTGTGGCTTACAGAGTGGGAGAGGACGGCATGAAAGCCTTTGAGCTGCGCCTGGGGGACCTCACCTGCGAGGAGCGGCAGATTATTCTGAAAGGGTGCCTGATCAACTACAATCGTGTATAGTCCGTTTTTTTCACGGAGATGACAGAGGGCCCTGGGATCGGCGCTCTCCGCCCTGCCTGCGGTGGGTCTCCCGGTACTGGCTGGGGGTCATGCCCGTGTGCCTTTTGAACTGGCGCATGAAGTGCAGCTCGTTTTCGTAACCGCAGAAAAGGGCCAGGGAGGAGACGGACATATCCGAGATGCATAAATAAAGTCTGGCATGCTCTATCCGGGCATTTATGATGTCCTGGATGCATGTGGTTTCGAAAAACTGTTTATAGAGATGCTGGAAATGGGAGACGCTTAAGTGAAGCCTTTTGGCGAGCTGGGGCGTCTCCCATTTTTGACAGGGGGCGTTCAAAATTTCCATGCGCAGCTTCTGCATGGGATAGTAATACCGGTTGCTCTCGTTGCGGTTTTGGGACTCCCGGAGCTTGCCGGACAGGGAATAGAGCAGGGCGTGCATGAGGGAATCGATTACCGCCTCCTTGCAGGCATGGGAGGACAGCTTTTCCTGCACGATCAGTCTGCTGTAGTCTGTCAGCAGGCCCAGGTGGGGCAGCGAAAAGGGACGATTCACAGGAATGGAAAGTTTCCGGAGGAGACAGGCATCCTCCCCCTGCAGGTCAAAGTGAATCCAGTCGTCATTGTAACGGGGGCTTTGGCAGCCGTAGTGGACAGGGAAATGCTTTTCGTAGAGCATCACCGTATTCGGGGGAAACGTCCGGAGCGTTCCCTGAATTTCAAAGAAAGATTCGGTTTTTATAAGCAGCAGCGCATTGTCCTCATAGCCTTTTTCGTTGGAACGGTCAAACGCCATGCAGTGCATGGAATCATAGCCGCAGACATTCACGGTAATCATAGAACTCCTTTCCTCCCGTTGGAATAAAAAGATTGCAGAAAAAGTCAGTTAATTACATTTTAGGAAATGGAAAGCCCACTGTCAAGATGGTATGATCATCCTATAGAGTTACCATATAAAATAATGATAATAGAAAGCAGGCATCTTATGGGCAAGAATTCAGAAAAGGCAATTATCCGCAATCCTATCCTGCGCGGCTTCCATCCGGACCCGTCCGTCATCCGGGTAAAGGACGACTACTATATCGCCACGTCCACTTTCGAATGGTGGCCCGGCGTGCGCATTCATCATTCCAGGGATCTGGTCCACTGGAATCTCATCGGGTACCCGCTGAACCGCACTTCCCAGCTGGATCTGCGGGGCGTGGGGCCCTCCCAGGGAATCTGGGCGCCCTGTCTCACCTATGACAAAGGCACATTCTATCTGGTCTACACTGTCGTGAGATCCTTTTACTGCAACATGTACGACACGGAGAATTACCTGGTGACAGCAAAGAGCATTGAGGGGCCCTGGTCGGAGCCTGCGGCGCTGAACAATTTCGGCTTTGACCCCTCTCTGTTCCATGACGACGACGGCCGCAAATACATGGTCAGCATGGTGACGGACCACAGAGTGCCGAAAAAATACCAGGGACGGCTGGTACTGCAGGAATATGACCCTGCCGCGGGGAAGATGACGGGCCCGGTGCGGGACATCTACCGGGCGGAGGGGATCTTCCTGGAGGGGCCCCATATTTTCAAGCGCCGCGGCTGGTATTACCTGTTCAGCGCGGATACCGGCACCGGCGAGGCCCACGGCCAGACCATACAGCGGTCCCGGAATGTCTGGGGCCCCTATGAGATGTACCGGCCCGAGGACCCGCTGCGGCAGGAGGGCGAGGCCTATTCCGTCCTGACCTCCCGCCACCATGGGGATATTCTGCTGCAGAAAGCGGGACACTGCGATCTGGTGGAGACCCCGGAGGGGGAGTGGTATGCGGTGCACCTGTGCGCCAGGGCTTCAGAAGACCGAAATCCCCCGGACGCGGAGCGGTTCGCAGGCGAGAGGCGGTACATGCTTGGCAGGGAGACGGCCATACAGAAAATGCGCTGGACAGAGGACGGGTGGCTTGTGCTGGAGGGCGGCGGCAATACGCCAAAGGAGGAGGTGGAGGCGCCGAAAGGCGCGGCGGAATCCGGAAATCCGGCCCAGGGAGGCCCGGCGGATAAGGAGCGGGAGCAGCGTTTTAGGGAAGCGCCTGTGCGGGACGACTTTGACGAGCCCTGTCTCCATCCGGACTATCAGTCCCTGCGGATTCCCATGGACGAACATTTTATTTCTCTGGCAAGACGCCCTGGGTGGCTTCGAATGTACGGGAGAAGCGGACTGGCCTCCCGCTTTTCCCAGACTCTGATCGCCAGGCGGATCACGGAGTACCATATGGAGGCGGGCGCCTGCCTGGACTTTGAGCCGGAGGTGTTCAAGCAGATGGCGGGGCTGATTTTACTGTATGATACCGACAACTATCTGTACCTGCACCTGTCCCATGACGAGGATGTGGGGAAATGCATCACCCTGCTGAAAGCGGAGAACAAACAGTATGCGTACTTAACCGACTACATACCCGTAGAAACGGGCCGGGACATAGTTCTGCATCTGTCCCTGACAGGGACACAGGTACAGTTCTCCTACGGCCTGAGGGGAGAGACGCTGCGGAACATAGGCCCTCTTGTGAACGCGGGCTTTCTGTCGGACGAGGCCTGCAGGGAGGGGTGGTTCACCGGAGCCATGGCGGGCATCTGCTGTCAGGATCTAACCGGATTTGGGAAACATGCGGACTTTGACTGGTTTGAGGTTTTTCCCACCTCCCGGTAATCCCGGATATGCGGGAATGAAGATAAGGAATAGGAGAACTCTTTGAGAGACGGAGGCAGAGTATGAAACGTTACGAAGAATGGGCGGATACCGTGATCGGACAGATCCGCAGGAAAATGGAATGGGTCAGCGAGAAGAACAGAGACAAGATCCCCTATCGGACAGACAAGAACGGAGACTATGACGACAGATCGGATCCCTCCGGGCAGTGGCGGCCGGACGACGGCCTGAACTGGTGGACCAACGGTTTCTGGGGCGGAATCCTCTGGCTTTTGTATCAGGATACGGGAGAGGAACGCTATGCGCGGATTGCCCGTATCTCGGAGCGAAAGATGGAAAAGTGCTTTCAGGACTTCTACGGGCTGCACCATGACGTGGGCTTTATGTTCGTGCCCACTGCCGTGGCGGACTATAAGCTCACCGGGAATCCGGATTCCCGCAGGACGGCTCTCCACGGGGCCACCCTCCTGGCAGGCCGGTTTAATCCCGTGGGCCGGTTCATCCGGGCATGGAACGACCTGGAGGAGGACACCAGGGGCTGGGCCATCATAGACTGCATGTTCAATCTTTCGCTTCTCTACTGGGCCAGCGAGGAGAGCGGGGACCCCAGATTCCGCCAGATCGCCATGCTTCACGCGGACACGGTCAGGGAGCATTTCGTCCGCCCGGACGGCTCCGTGTGCCATATCGTGGAGTTTGACCCGCAGACAGGGGAGAGGGTGAAAAGCCATGGCGGCCAGGGCTATGGGGAGGGTTCCTCGTGGACCAGAGGCCAGGGCTGGGCCCTGTACGGCTTTATGATCAGCTATATCCATACCGGAAGACGGGAGTATCTGGATACGGCGAGACAGGTGGCGGATTACTGCCTGGCGAACATTCCGGACAGCGGGATCATCCCCGTGGACTTTTGCCAGCCGGCGGAACCTGCCTATGAGGATTCCTGCGGGGCCTGCGTGATAGCCGGAGGCTTTCTGGAGCTGGCGGGACGTCTGCCGGCGGGGGAGCGGGAGGCCTATGAGGATGCCGCTGTGCGGATTCTCCGGACCATAGCGGACAGCCGTGCGGATTTCGGCCCGGACTGCGATGCCATCGTACAGAACTGCAGCGCGGCTTACCACTCCCCGGAGCACCATTTCACCATGAGCTACGCGGACTATTACTTCATAGAAGCCGTGTACAAGGTGAAAGGGGTGGGGAGGCTTTTGTGGTAAATTTCATGAAAGCCGCAATTTCCTCTGGCAAACCGGAATAGAATCTGCTACTATGGAAAAGAAAGCGCAGGGGGAACCACATAAAAAAGGGAATTCATAAATAACGCTTCGGGAGGACGAAACATGGCGGCATATCTGTTGGTACATTTCATCGGCGAGGAGAGAGACGGGGAGCAGATCTATTTTTCCGTCAGCAGAGACGGACTTCACTGGGAGGATTTGAATGACGGGAAACCGATTCTTTATTCACGGATCGGCACGCTCGGTGTCAGGGACCCTTACCCGGTGCGCAGCCCGCTGGACGGTAAATGCTACCTGATCGCCACGGATCTGCGCATCGAGGCCGGGCAAGGCTGGGAGACCGCGCAGTATGGAGGAAGCCGGGATTTAATCGTCTGGGAGTCGGAGGATTTGTTGCACTGGAGCAGAGAGAGGGCCTGCCGGGTAGGTCTGCCGGAGGCAGGCTGCGTGTGGGCGCCGGAGGCCGTGTTCGACAGGGAGAGAGGAGAATTCCTGGTGTTCTTCGCTTCCATGGTAAAGGCCTCCGGGGAGGAGAGGAGCAGGCAACGGATCTACGCCGCCTACACAAAGGATTTCAGGACATTTTCCGGCACATTCCTGTACATGGAGCGGGAGGATCATGTGATCGACACCACCATACTGGAGAGCGGGGGCAGATACTACCGCATCTCCAAGGACGAGGTCACCAAGCGCCTGATCCTGGAGCGGGCGGACTCCCTGACAGGGGAATTTGTCCGGATAGAGTCCCCTGTCCTGCAAAAGCTGGAGGGCGTGGAGGGGCCGGAGGGATATCTGCTGCCGGACGGAAAGACCTGGTGCGTGATTGCGGATCAGTTCATGGCCGGAAAGGGATATCTGCCCATGCTGACCCAGGATCTGGAGTCCGGAGCGTTTCGGATTCTGTCCGCCGGGGAATACGATATGGGAGATACGAAAAAGCGCCATGGGGGCGTCCTGATGATTACGGATGAAGAGTACGAGGCTCTGCAAAGGGAGTATGGCAGCAGGAATCCGGTGGCCCGGGGCCTGTATGCGGATCCGGACTTATACTACGAGGACGGAGTCTATTATCTGTATCCCACCACGGACGGATTCCCCCACTGGTCCGGAAATGAATTCTATGTGTTTACCTCCGGGGACGGAAAGCACTTCCTGAGAGGGAACAGACTTCTGGATGTGTCCCGGGATGTCCCCTGGGCCGTGGGGAGCGCCTGGGCGCCCTGCATTACGAAAAAGGGCGGGGATTACTTTTTCTATTTCTGCGCCAAGGATAAAAGCGGCGTCTCCTGCATCGGCGCTGCGGTGGCAAAGTCGCCCACAGGGCCTTTCCGGGCCATGGAGGAGCCTCTGCTGACCATGGAGATGATGGCCAGGCGGGGAATCCGTATGAACCAGACCATAGATCCCTCCCTGTACTGGGAGGACGGCAGGTGCTTTCTGCTCTTCGGAAACGGGGCGGCGGCCGTGGGGCGGCTGGGGGAGGACATGCTCCATGTGGAGGAGGATACCCTGCGAAACATTGAGGGACTTACGGACTTCCGCGAATCCGTGACTGTGCTGAAGAGAGGGGATCTGTATCATTTCACATGGTCCTGCGACGATACGGGCAGCGAGGACTATCATGTGAATTACGGTGTGTCAAAGAAGCTGGAGGGCCCTGTGGAGTTTCGGTATCCGATCCTGGAGAAAGAAGCCGGAAAGGGAATCCTTGGCACGGGGCACCACAGCATTTTGAAGCTGCCGGGGAGAGACGATTACCGAATCGCATACCACCGCTTCGCAACGCCCCCGGAGAGATACCCGGAGGGAAAAGGCTGGCACAGGGAGCTGTGCATGGGGAGAATCGTCTTTGACCGGGAGGGCTATATGATGCCGGTGGAAGTAAGGTAAGGCGCCGGGGGGGAGAATGAGGTGAGGGTTCATGTTTGAAGCCGTTTACAGCGAAATGTTCCCCTTTTGGGAGAAGATATCCCAGGCGGACAGGGCGTATATCTGCGGAAACTCGGAAAGCGTCACCTATCCTAAGGGGAAAAACATTCACAACGGCAGCGAATGTTCTGGTGTGATACTGGTTCGTTCCGGATGCCTGCGGCTGTACATTATGTCGGAAGAGGGAAAGGACATCACCCTTTACCGTCTGCAGAGAGGGGATATCTGCATGCTGTCCGCTTCCTGCGTGCTGGATGCCATTACTTTCGACGTGTTCGTAGACGCGGAGGAGGACAGCCAGTGCTGTGTGGTCAGCGGGCCTGCCTTTGCGGCGGTTTCACAGCGCAATCCGGATATCCGGATATTCGCGCTGGAGACCGCGGTGAGCCGCTTTTCGGATGTGATGTGGGTGATGCAGCAGATCCTGTTCATGAGCATGGACAGGCGGCTGGCAATTTTTCTGCTGGACGAGTCCGCAAGAATCGACTCGGATACCATTGCGCTGACACACGGGCAGATCGCCCGGTATATGGGATCTGCCCGTGAGGTGGTGTCCAGGATGCTGAAGTATTTTGCCGCCGAGGGGATTGTGGAGGTCTCAAGGGGCGGCGTCACGCTTCTGGATAAGAAGCGTCTGCGCAGCCTGGCCCTGTAGTGCATCATGCCCGGGTATGCTCCTCGGCGGCCGGGGTATTTTTCCGCCCGGCACGGGCTCTGCAGATAAGCTGCGTCATGGTCCCCATGGGACAGTACACGCACCAGGACCGGGGCTTGAACAGGATCATGGTAAGGAATCCAAGCACGGTGGAGGTGAGCATCACGCTGTAGAAGCCGAAAGCAAACTGTGCCACACCCTCCGAGAACAGGGTGCCGTGATAGGCCCAGTGCCAGGGAAGCTTGAAAGTCCACAGCAGCGTCACCGCCATGCCAAGATCCTTTGCCCCGGAGAAGACCAGCCAGGTGTTCCACAGCATGAGGAAAAACATTGTAAAGAAGAAGAGCAAGAAGCCATATCGAAACCAGCCTGATTTCATCCAGCGCGGGATGTCCTTTTTCCGGGAGAGGCCGAACCTGCCGCCTGCCAGAGCGAAGAGCTGGCCTCTGCCGCAATATCTGTTGCAGTAAGCCTTGTTGCCCTTTATGATGGCTATGAAGAGCGGTATGAAAAAGCATAAAAGCCCCAGCCAAGCGAATAGGATGTTGAAAAAGCCCAGGATCAGGTAAGTAAGAGAAGCGATCCAAAGGTAATCATACCATTTCTTTTTACGGTTCATTTTCCGCCACCTCCAGTGAGATAATGCTTGCAGGGCATTCTTTGGCGCATTTTCCGCATCCCACGCATAATTCCCTGTCAATGTCTGCGTGGATCCCGTTTGGAACGGTGATCGCGCTTCGCGGACAGACTTTCATGCAGCATCCGCAGGCCACACATTCCCGAATACTGACCACTGCTTTCTTTTTTACCATAGTATCTGTCGCTCCTCGTTTTTTCCTCTATCATACAGGGTAATTTTCGGTCGGTCAGTGACTAAGTCACCGCCTGCCGCTCACAGCAGTCCGGAAAATTCGATGAAAATACGGTTGCACAAATGATTCCGGCTGGCTATAATAGAAAGGACGACAAAAGCCCCGGGAAAACCCCAAGAAGCAAATACCAAAAAAGAAATCTGACAGAAAGAGGAGAAAACATGGAATTCAATAAAACCGTATCCAATCCGCTGCTGATGGGCTCCATCGAGCTGATGAAAGCAGAGGACACCCCCGCACACCGCAGCATGTTCGTAGGAGAGCTTGCCAAGGCCAGCTTCATCTCCCCGGCGATCATCGAACCGGCCCCCACAGAGGACGCCCAGGGGAAGCTGAGCCCCTCCCCGAACAGCAAGGTCCAGTTCCCCATGCTCAACACGCCCGACGGCGCGAAATTCTTTATGGCTTTCACGGACGAGGCGGAATACGAGAAGTGGCAGGAGAAGAACCAGAAATTTCCGTTCTTTTCTCTGACGATTGACGACTATGCAGCCATGATACTGCGCAGGGATCCCAAGGGGAATATCTGTCCCGCGCTGGGCATGGTGATCAATCCTCTGGGGGCCAATATTATCGTGCCCAGGGAGATGCTGGCGGGCATGATGTCCGCAAAGGCAGCCCAGGCCAGGCAGGCGGCCCAAAAGCAGAAAAAATAAGCAGGTAAAATATGTTAAAGAAAGACGGCATTGTGTCGATATAATTAGTACAGGACAGCAGTTAGGCCGACTGCACCGAGTACAGTATATATGGACACCACGGATGGTATTTACGCAGGGAAAGGAATTCCCTGTCTAAATGCCATTTTTTTATGCCGTATCCGTGTGGAGGTATACGGGAACGGCAGCGCGCCGGGGAAGCCCAGAGCTGACGGCGCGGCTGGGGGGACAGGATGGAAGCCATAAAAAGTCCGGCAGGAGGGCAGGTTCCGCATCAGGGACGGTGGGAAACTGGAAATCCGCAGGATGGGTGGACATAAAGGAGTGGAGAAAGGATTGAAGATTGATTCCGGTACAGTGGGGATGGGCTCTGCCAGAGAGTATCGTTCCACAGCTGTTTCCATAAGGCGGTTTACTGTGTTGAAAGGGACGTTCACGGGCGGTAAGGACGCTCTTAACGCTGCCGTGGGAGGAGATATATTGGGGGGAGAGCAGGATGCCGAAAGGACCCGGCAGGGCGCGGATCGTTCCCAGCCGGCGCTTCAGGACTGGCAGGGCCGTCTGCAGAGCAAAACATCGAATGTGGCGGTGAGGAGCTCCTCCAGCCAGACCCTGGCCAATATCCGCCAGACTACGATTCGCTACATTTATGATATTCTGTTCTCGGCCAGAAGAAATCGATTCGGCAGATGGGGACAGGAGCAGAGGCCCACACTCTATGAGTCGGTCTCCGGGCAGAACGGAAACGGTTCGAACAACGGGTCGAATCAGAACGTTTCCGGGGGAGCGGCCGGGAGCGGACAGGAGAACCTGGTGTTCGGGAATATTGCGAACATAAGGGTGCTCTCCTATGTCAATGAGACGATTCATGTAGAGTCCGAGGAGACCAGCTTTTCCACTGTGGGAAAGGTGCGCACCGCGGACGGCAGGGAGATTGATTTCAATGTGAACGTGGGCATGAGCCGCAGTGTGCAGGAGCGCTACATGGAGAGCATGCAGCTGGGATTTACCATGTGCGACCCTTTGGTGATCAATCTGGACACGGACATCGCCTCTCTCTCCGACCAGACGTTCTATTTCGACATAGACGCGGACGGCGAGCTGGACGAGGTGTCGCAGCTGGGCGCAGGCAGCGGGTATCTGGCGCTGGACAAGAACGGAGACGGCGTGATCAATGACGGCAGCGAGCTGTTCGGCACTGCCAGCGGAAACGGGTTTGCTGATCTGGCCAAGTACGATGAGGACGGCAACGGCTGGATTGACGAGAACGACGCCGTCTGGGCGAAGCTGAAGATCTGGTGCAAGGACGAAAACGGAGAAGACGTGCTCTACAGTCTGACGGACAAGGGTGTGGGTGCCATCTGCCTGCAGAACGTCTCCACGGATTTTACCCTGAAAGGACAGGCGGGCCAGACACAGGGCGCCATCCGAAACAGCGGCGTGTTCCTCTACGAAAACGGCTGCGCGGGCACGGTGCAGCATGTGGACGTGGCCAAGTATCAGGCTCGCGCCTGACATTTATGAAAACAAAGCGGGACAGCTTTTCCATGGGAGAAGCTGTCTTTTTTGATACTGATTTAATCTAAGAAAGTCATGCATAATTCTCTTTCTGCGGGGCAAACTGTCAATGAGAAAAATGAATCTCTCAAAACGAGTTTGCTTGGAATGAAAAAGGAAGGGAAGGCAGCTATGAGAAAAAACAGAAGGAACAATGCGAAAAAGGAACGCACCATCATGATCGCCTCATCCGCGTTTGTGCTTGCGGCACTGACCATGACGGGAATCTACATGAAGTCGAATCAGAACCAGGACCAGAGCGATGGCTATACCATTGACTTCACTGCGCTGGAGGACAATGTGGAGGATAAGCATGAGGAGATTGCCAAGAACAATCCGGTGGAGGAGAACGTGAATAAACCCAGCATCACGGAAAGCGCTCCGGACATTTCCCAGGAAATCTCTGGGATGGACGACGACCTGGATTACCTGCCCATGGAAGCGGGCTCCGGCCTGGTGGAGATCCCGGGGCTGACGGACAAAATCACGGATGAGATGCCGGATGACCTGCCGAGCCAGGATACCATCGCCCAGGAACCGGAGATCATAGAGCAGAAGCCGGAGGATCAGACGGATCCCGACACCACGTCCACACCGGATGTACCCCAGGAGGAGAACCCGGGCAGCAAAGAAAACACGGAAAGCGCTCCTCAGACGGCGGAGAACACGGAGAATACCGGGGTGGCAGAGCCCCTGCACTTTGCCGAGAGCGAGGGACTGCTGCGTCCTGTCAGCGGCGAGGTGCTGATCCCTTTCAGCATGAACGGCGGCGTGTATTTTTCCACCCTGGATCAGTTTAAGTACAATCCTGCCCTGATGATAGCGGCAAACCAGGGGGATGCCGTGACAGCCTGCACGGACGGCACGGTTACGGCCATTTTTGAGAACGAGGAGATCGGGCATGCGCTCACCATGGACCTGGGAGACGGCTACCAGATTACTTACGGACAGCTGGAGGAGATACGGGTCATAGAGGGCAGCCATGTGAATCCGGGCGATGTGATCGGGTTCATTGCGGCTCCCACCAAGTACTTCAGCCTGGAGGGAAGCAATCTGTACCTGAAACTTACCATGAACGGCGCTCCCGTGAATCCGGAGACACTGATGCAATAGTGACTGCACGTTTCAAGGCTGCATCATGTCACTGTGAGAGGCGAAGCCGCGAGAAGTGACAGAGAAAAAGCCGAGAGGAGTTAGGGAGAGGCTGCTATGTATATTGTCGGCGGATTGATCAAGACCATGGCCGGAGAGGATATCAGGAACGGCTGGATTCGAATTCAGGAGGGCAAGATAGCGGAAATCGGGAAGCGGGACAAAAAGACATTTCATCCCGCTCCCGGTGAGCGTATCATAAAGGCGGAAAACGGTCTGGTCATGCCGGGACTGATAGAGGCCCACTGTCACATGGGCATTACGGAGGAGAAAAAGGGCATGGAGGGGGACGACTGCAACGAGACGGTGAATCCCGTCACCCCTTACCTGCGCGCCATCGACGCCGTCAACACAATGGACGCGGCCTTTGACGACGCTGTCAGGGCAGGAATCACATCGGCCATGATAGGACCCGGCAGCTCCAATGTGGTAGGCGGGCAGTTTGCCTTTTTGAAGACAAGGGGGCGCAGGGTGGACGATCTGATCGTGAAAGCGCCGGCGGCCATGAAAGTGGCTTTCGGGGAGAATCCGAAAGTCAACTATTCCGGTCAGGGGAAAAGCCCCTCCACCCGGATGGCCATAGCGGCGATGCTGCGGGAGGAGCTGACAAAGGCTTTCGCCTACCGGGAGAAGAAACAAAATGCAGCCCAAAACGGGGAGGCGTTCGAGGAGGACTTCCGGCTGGAATGCTGGCTGCCCGTGCTGAATCGGGAGATCCCCATCAAGGCCCATGTACATCGGGTGGACGACATTTTTACGGCTGTGCGCATCGCAAAGGAATTTAACCTGAAGATGACCCTGGACCACTGCTCCGAGGGGCATCTGATCGCAAATGAGCTGGCGACGGAGGGCTTTCCCGCCATCGTAGGTCCGGACCTTGCCAGCAGATCTAAGATCGAGGTCCAGAATATGGCCTTTAAGACCGTGGGCGTCCTGAACCGGGCTGGGGTCATGACCGCCGTTACCACAGATCATCCCGTGTCGCTGATCCAGTCCCTGCCCCTGTGCGCGGGGCTGGCGGTGAAGTCCGGCCTGGACCTGGAGGAGGGCTATAAGGCAGTCACCATCCACCCGGCTGTGATCTGCGGCGTGGCGGACCGGGTGGGAAGCCTGGAGCCGGGCAAGGACGCGGACATTGCGATTTTCACCGGGAATCCCATGGAGGTATTTACCAGGACGCTGTACACCATCATTGACGGAGAGGTGGTTTACGAGGCCGGCGCCAACGAGTAGTTCACGCAGTCAAAACAACGCAAGCGCTTGCCCAGGACTGCCTGTGCAAAATGCGCAGGAAATCACATGGCGGAAAGTGCCGTAAACGATAATTATGCTGCTATGGGGAATGAGGCCGTATCTGCAATTACGGTTGATTCCCGCTGCCTTTCTTAGTATAATGAAAAAGTCGGCGGACTGTAGGGCTGTTGTTGGTATGTATCGGCGGCGGACAGAATAAGTATCAATAGAATGGCTGTATCGCGCGCGGGCCAATGGAGGCAGTCCCGCAGCCTGGCGCACACGGCATAAGAAAGGCGGCGCTTTATATGAAAATCGTAGTTTTGGCAGGGGGAAACAGCTCGGAAAGGGATGTGTCGCTGAGCTCCGGCGGTATGATTTACCGTGCGTTTCGGGATAACGGGCACCAGGCCATATTGCTGGATGTCTATTTGGGGTATGACGGAGAAACGGATGGAATATTCGAGCAGGATACGGACTGGGCGGCCCAGGTGGGCGCGGTGGGAGAGGAATGTCCCGACCTGGAGTCTCTCAAAGCCCTGCGGGGAGAGGGCGAAAAGGGGTTTTTCGGCCCCCATGTGCTGGAGATCTGTCAGAAAGCGGACTGCGTATTCCTGGCCCTGCACGGGGCCAACGGCGAGGACGGCAGGATCCAGGCCTGCTTCGATCTGCTGGGGATACCCTATACCGGAGCGGATTTCGTGGGCTCCTGTCTGGCCATGGACAAAGGGATCACAAAGGATCTGTTCAGGGCATATGGGATTCCCACACCCCGGGGATTTCGGCAGAAGCTGGGAGAGAGCGAACCCGGGGATATCCCGTATCCGCGTATCGTGAAGACTTCCTGCGGCGGTTCCAGCATCGGGGTCTGTATCGCAAACGACGGGTCGGAATACAAAAAAGCCATGGAGGAAGCATTTCGGTACGGGGATGAGGTGATCGTGGAGGAGTACATCAGGGGCAGAGAATTCTCCGTAGGGGTCATAGACGGAAAAGCGCTGCCGGTGATCGAGATGGCGCCCAAGGAGGGCTTCTATGATTACAGAAATAAATATCAGGCAGGCACCACTGTGGAAACCTGCCCGGCGCAGATTCCCGGGGAGAAGAGCAGCAGGATGCAGGAGATTGCGGAGCGGGTATTTGCGATTCTGCGGCTGAAGAGCTACGCCAGGATGGACTTCATCATGGGGGAAGACGGAGAGATCTACTGCCTGGAGGCAAACACGCTGCCCGGCATGACGCCTACCTCCCTGCTGCCCCAGGAGGCTGCGGCTGCGGGCATGGACTTCGGACAGCTGTGCGGGGAGATTCTGAAGCTGGTACATAATGGAAGATGAGAGGGCGGCAATCCACAGAGCGCGTCCTGCCGGGAGGAGGCGGACACCGGACAAAGAGGCGGGAGGCGCTGTGGCAGCACAGCCACAATCGGGGAATGCGCAGAACAGGGAACGGACCCGGGGGAAAGCATTCGGGGAAAAGCATTTCGGGAAGCGGATTCGGGAAAGGCATTCAGTGGAAAGGCATTCAGGGGAAAAGATAGAAAGGATAGAAAGGATAGGAAACAGATCATGATGGATTTGACGATAAAAGAGATTGCCGAGGCCTGCGGCGGGCAGCTGACAATACAGGGCGGCAGGGCGGATTGTGACAGCTTTGTCAGTTCCGTGGTCATCGACTCCAGAAAGGTGGAGGCCCGGGGCGTATTTGTGGCCACGGTGGGAGAGCGGGTGGACGGCCATCGCTTTATTTCCGATACATACCAGAGAGGTGCCATTCTGGCAGTGACCCAGAAGCGCCCGGAGGACATGGAGGAGGCAGGGGAGGAGCCCTGGGGCAGCTACATTCTGGTGGAGGATACCCTAAAGGCGCTGAAAGACATTGCGGAGTTCTATAGGAGGAAGCTTTCCGCCAAGATCATAGGCATCACCGGCAGCGTGGGCAAGACCAGCACCAAGGAATTCATCGCAGGTGTGCTTGCGGAAAAATTTCGTGTTCTGAAGACAGAGGGCAATTTCAATAATGAAATCGGCGTGCCTCTGACGCTGCTGCGCATCCGCAGAGAGCATGAGCTGGCCGTGGTGGAAATGGGTATCAGCGATTTCGGGGAAATGAGGCGTCTGAGCAAAATGGTCCGGCCGAACGTCTGTGTCATCACCAATATCGGCCAGAGCCATCTGAACAATCTAAAGGACAGGGATGGGATCCTGCGGGCGAAATCGGAAATTTTCGACTACATGTCCGCGGATGGAGAAATCTGTTTAAACGGCGAGGACGACAAGCTGAACGGCCTGGAAGAAATCAAAGGACACAAGCCCCATTTCTTCGGGCTTGGGAGCAGTTCCTCCCAGGAGGTGGCGGCAGTAGACATCGTGGGCAGGGGCCTTTGGGGCAGTGACGCTACGCTTATGATGGTGCCGGGCCGAACTGCGTGGAACAGTATAAAACCAGGAGAGGATACAGGGGCTATAGGTGCACAGCCGGAGAAAACGCCGGGAATGGGCGGCACAAAGCTGGCGAATACAGCAGACATAAATAACGCAGAGACAGATGGCACAGCAAAAGAAGCGGTCTGGCCCGGATACCACAGACTTCCGGTACATGTCTCCCAGCCCGGCAGGCACATGGTACTAAACGCCGCTGCAGCCGCATGCGTGGCCCGGCTGTTCGGGTTGACAGGAGAGCAGATTGCCGCCGGCATCGCCAAAGTGTCTGCCGTGGACGGGCGTACCCACATCATCAGCCATCCCCGATACACCATCATCGACGACTGCTACAATGCCAATCCGGCCTCCGTGAAAGCGGCCTTAGACCTCCTGGCGCTGGCGGATACCCGGAAAGTGGCGATTCTGGGCGACATGCTGAATCTTGGGGAGAATTCCCATGACTACCATGCCCAGATAGGAACCTATGCCGCGGAGGCCGGTATCGACACCATCCTCTGTGTAGGGGAAGAGGCCCGCTATATGTACCAGGCGGCAGCAGAGTGGGAGAAAGCGGAGCAGGCAAAAGCGAACCAGGCATCCCCGCCACTCTGCCGCATCCTCCATTATCTCCACAGAGGAGCCCTGCTGGAGGCCCTGGCAGCAGACAGCGCCTTTTTGATACCAAAGGGCAGCACCATCCTGGTCAAGGCCTCCCACGACTGCGGCTTTTCAGAAATCCTGGCATTCCTGCAGGCCATGGGGTGACCTGCCACAGCGGGAAGCCCCGGTGCAAAAGACAGGCGGCCAAGACAATATCAGAGAACATTAGGAAAATCTTAATCCATTTTTAGCATTTATAGAGTATAATACTTATGGCCGAAAAGCGGGAAAGCCTGTCCGATGGCGGCAATCGGAAAAAAGCCGGAAAAGAGGGAACGTATGAACGAAGTCATACTAGTGGCGGACGATGAAAAAGAGATCGCAGATCTGGTGGCCCTGTACCTGGAGAACGAGGGCTATCAGGTAGTCAAATCCTATGACGGAACCCAGGCCATGGAAATTGTGGAGAGCAGACAGTTCGATCTGGCCCTCCTGGATATTATGATGCCCGGGGCGAGCGGTCTTGACATCTGCCGCAAGATCAGAGAAAACCATAATTATCCCATCATCATGCTGACGGCAAAGGGGGAGGAGGTGGACAAGATCACCGGCCTTACCATGGGGGCGGACGATTACATGACCAAGCCCTTTCTGCCCTTGGAGCTGGTGGCCCGGGTGAAAGCGCAGCTGCGCCGATATAAGCGATACAACACAGGCTTGCAGCAGGAGGACCTGCTGGAGGTGTCCGGTCTCACCGTAAATGTGAAGACTCATGAATGCTATTTAAACGAGAGGCCTTTGAGCCTGACGCCCACGGAATTCTCCATTCTGCGCATTCTGTGCCAGCGAAAGGGACAGGTGGTCAGCGCCGAGGAGCTGTTTCGACTGATCTGGGAGGAGGAATACTACACCAAGAACAACACCATCACGGTGCATATAAGGCATTTGCGGGAAAAGATGGGCGATTCCTTTGAACATCCGAAGTACATTAAGACAGTCTGGGGGTGCGGATACAAAATTGAGGGCGAATGAAAAGCTGAAACGGTTTCTGACCACATGCCTGATACTTGCGGGGGGATGTGTGATATGCGGGGCTCTCTATGTTTTTTTGGACCGCATCGTCAACGGATTCGTGAGAGAATGGTTTGAAGACAATTTTGTTCACACCCAGTGGATTGCCCTGGGGGAGGCCTATGTGGACGGATATTACACGAAAGAGATTCTCTGGGGCAGCCTGAAAGGCATGCTCTTCAAGGCATTTGTCATTGTGGTTGCCGCGGTGGTGGTGATCGTGCGGGTGACGTCCATTCTGTACGCGTCCAGACAGGTGAAAGAGGCCATGCAGAATGCGGGCCGCATGATCGACGAGTATATGCACAGGGACAGGGAGGCGTCGGAGGCCTTTCCCAGGGGCTATGAGGAGATTTCCGTGCGGATCGTGGAGATCAAGGCGGATATGCAGCGAAACGCGCAGATGCTGCGGGAGGAGGCGAACCGCAGAAACGATCTGATTACTTATCTGGCTCACGATTTAAAGACACCGCTGACTTCTGTCATCGGATACTTAAGCCTTATGGACGAGGCGCCGGACATGCCTGCCCCCCAGAGGGCAAAATATGTCCGCATTACATTGGACAAGGCTCTGCGGCTGGAGAAACTGATCAATGAGTTCTTTGAGATAACCCGCTATAACCTGCAGCAGATCATCCTGGAAAAGGAGACCGTGAATCTGTCCTTTCTGCTGGAGCAGATGGCGGACGAGTTCTATCCGCTGCTGAGCGAGCACGGGAACACCATTCTTCTGGAGGTAAAGCCGGCCCCCGCAGGCGGACCGGTCACTCTCTGCGGGGATGGGGAGAAGCTGGCCAGGGTGTTCAACAATATCCTGAAAAACGCCATTGCCTACAGCTATCCCGGCACGGGCATAGCCGTGGAATGCAGCGTGTCCGAAGACTACGTCTATATCGTCATATCCAACTTCGGCAGGACCATTCCCGCCCACAAGCTGGATACCATCTTCGAGAAATTCTTCCGGCTGGACGACGCCAGAGCCACCAACACCGGCGGTGCAGGGCTGGGACTTGCCATCGCGAAAGAGATCGTCACGCTTCACGGCGGCGTCATCACCGCCCAGAGCGAGGACGAGGTCACTAGCTTTCGGGTGGAACTGCCGCTTGGGACATAAGCGGTCCGTATTCCTCTTTCAGCTGAAAATACCGCTTTGAAATCAGGCCGCTGACATAGGAGCCTATATTTTTGCGGTCGTTTTTCTCCATCTCTTTGATATGGATGGGGGGCTGGAACTCAAGGACCACGGTGGTCCTCCTGATCCGGGGCAGATGGTCCTCAAAGATATCGGCGGAATTCAGGATGACCATGGGAACCACGGGCACCCCGCCTTTCTCCGCTATCTTAAAGCTTCCCTCGTGGAAAGGCAGGAAAGTGTCGTTTACCTTATTGCGGGTTCCCTCCGGGAAGATACACATGGATACGCCGCTTTTCACCTCTTCCACGCCTGCAAGGATGGTCTTTAGCCCCTCCTTGATATTGTCTCTGTCCAAAAACAGGCAGTGGATGTTGCGCATCCAGCTGTTCAGCAGCGGGTAGCGCAGCATTTCCTTTTTCGCCACATATCCCGTGATTCCGGGGAACTGGGGATAGGTGAGGATGATGTCGAAATAGCTGCGGTGATTGCCCACAAACAGGGCGGCGCCGTCCGCGGGGATATGCTCCTGGCCCCTTACGATGAGCTTCGTGCCGGCCAGAGCGCGGATACAGCGAAAACCCCAGCCCACCAGGGCCTTGGAGAGCCGGTCTCTGTGCCCGGGATTGCGCTTTGCAACAAGCCATTCCACGATGAGAACGGGAATGGAAAGAATCAGGAATGAAAACAGATAAAGTGCCACTAAAATCAGACGAATCATGATATCAGCCTCTCCTAACAATATTGATGAAACAATCTCTTCTATTCTAGCATAGAAATCCCTGGCTGTACATAAAATAGAAAAAAATAGAAAAAAGTTTGTGAGGTCTGTCATTGAAGAAAACGGGATTTTGTGGGCTGGTGATTGCCTGCCTGCTGTTTCTGAGCGGCTGCACGATGATGAACGAGGAGAAAATCAAGCTCCGGGATCTGGATTTTACGGTACTGAGCCAGGAGATGATACCGCAGCAGCTCCTGCCCATCATTGAGGAGAAGAAGACGGGGGCTTTCCAGATTACCTACAAGGACAATGCGAATCTATACATATGCATCGGCTATGGAGAACAGAAGACAGGGGGCTACAGCATTGCCGTAAACGAGCTGTACCTGACGGACTCGAACATTGTCATCGACACCAGCCTGCTCGGGCCGGAACCCTCCGAAAAGGAGGATCCTCAGCCCTCCTACCCATACATTGTGGTGAAGACGGAGTATCTGGAGCAGACGGTGACGTTTGAGTGACAGCGCCGGTCCGAGCGGGGCTTAGCGGAAAGCGAATATTTCAGGGATAACAGAGGGGAGGCTGTGGCCGATAGGGGCTGCGGCTTTCCCTTTGAACATTTTCAGAGGGTTGGGAAAATGTTATGATTATCAATAGAGTAAATTGATAATGTGGCAACAGTGTGCTATAATGAACCAAGTTAATGTTGGATTCCTATTCTTATTGTCTTTTTGCCATGTGCCGAGTCTTTTTTCGGAGGCTTCGGACAGGAACTGCGGCGGGGCAGGCATGGGATTGATTACTATAAAGCGCTTAATGCCCTGAGAGCGCTGCTTTCCGACGACGGTATTGAAAAGGAACAGACTCCCCGCGACAGGGGAGAGTGACTACAGGAGGTGCGTATGCTGCTCATACGGAACGGATATATGATCGATCCCGGATCCGGCAGGGAGGGGAAGCTTGATATCCTCACGGAAGGGGACCGGATCCTGCGGATCGGACCGGGGCTGGAGGCGCCGGGGCCGGGCTGCCAGGTGATCGATGCCCAGGGGCTGTTTGCAGCGCCTGGCCTGGTGGATGTTCACGTCCATTTCAGAGATCCGGGCTTTCCGCAGAAAGAGGATATTTCCACCGGAGCCGCCGCCGCTGCCAGGGGAGGCTATACCACTGTAGTGATGATGGCGAACACGAACCCGCCCATAGACAACCGGGATACGCTTCGATCCGTACTGGAGAAAGGCCGCGGCACGGGGATACATGTATACGCCTGCGCCAACGTGACGATGGGGATGCGGGGAAAGGAGCTGGTTCCCATGGAGGAGCTGGCGCAGCTGGGCGCGGTGGGCTTCACGGACGACGGCGTTGCGCTTCTGGACGGTGACTTGGCGCGAAGAGCCATGGAGTGCGCTGCCGTCCTGGACATGCCCATAAGCTTTCATGAGGAGGATCCGGCGCTTATAGACAACAACGGCATCAACCGCGGAAAAGCCAGCGCGCATTTCGGAATAGGCGGCTCCCCCAGAGAGGCGGAGATACGCCTGGTGGAGCGGGATCTAAAGCTGGCCCTGGAGACAGGAGCCGATATCAATATACAGCACATCAGCGCGCGGGAATCCGTTGAGCTGGTACGCCGTGCCAGGGCTCAGGCCGGCAACATCCACGCGGAGGCCACACCCCACCACTTTGCGCTGACGGAGGAAGCCGTCATTCGGTATAAAACCCTGGCGAAGATGAATCCGCCCCTCAGGGAGGAGGAGGACAGGCTGGCCATCATCCGGGGGCTGGCGGACGGCACGATCGATATCATTGCCACCGATCATGCACCCCACACAAAAGAGGAGAAAGAAAAGCCAATCACCGAAGCGCCAAGCGGCATCATCGGCCTGGAGACCGCACTGCCCCTGGCCGTCACCTATCTGGTGGAGGCCGGGCATCTGACCATGGGACAGCTCCTGCGCCTCATGAGCGCCAACCCGGCGAAGCTCTATCACCTGGACGCCGGCTATCTGGCGGAGGGCGGTCCGGCGGACATCGTTTTGATAGACCCTGGCGCGGAATTTATCCCGGAGAGCTATGCCTCCAAATCCGCCAACACCCCTTTCACCGGCTGGAAGCTGCGGGGGAGGGTGGTGCGGACCATTGCCGGGGGAAAGACGGTTTATGGGGGCCTGTAGGATTTTGTAATATCCGGAAAGGAAGCAATATATGAAACAAAAGCACACGGCAAAAGTGCTCTCCCAGAGGGAGATCGCACCGGACATTTTCGACATGTGGATAGAGACCCCTCTTGCGGCCCAGGCGAGACCCGGGCAGTTTGTGGGTGTCTATCCGGAGGATAAAAGTACCCTGCTTCCCCGGCCCATCAGTATCTGCGAGGCGGACGCCGACAGGGGGGCGCTGCGCATGGTATACCGCATTGCCGGGGCCGGGACCAGGGAATTCTCAGGCTACGGGGAGGGACACGAGATCTCCCTGCTGGGGAACCTGGGGAACGGATTTCCCCTGGAGGAGGGAGCCGGAAAGAGGGTCTTCCTCATGGGCGGCGGCATCGGAGTGCCCCCCATTCTGGAGCTGGCCAAGCGTCTGGAGGCCCATAAGAGCATCATAGTAGGCTACCGGGACGCGCATCTCTTTCTGAAAGAAGACCTGGAAAAATACGGCGCCGTGTACGTGGCCACAGAGGACGGCAGCGCCGGGACAAAGGGCAATGTGATGGACGCCATCGCAGCGAACGGACTGGAGGCGGATGCGATCTTTGCCTGCGGCCCCATGCCTATGCTGCGGGCCATCAAAGCATACGCGGCCCAGAGGGGCATTCCGGCCTACATTTCCCTGGAGGAACATATGGCCTGCGGCGTGGGAGCCTGCCTGGGATGCGTGGTGAAGACCAGGGAGATCGACCATCACTCCCATGTGCACAATGCCCGCATCTGCACAGACGGCCCTGTCTTCGAGGCCCGGGACGTGGAGATCTGAGGTCCGTCGGAATCGGGACGGGATTTTATGAGGACTGCATTTGCGGGACCTTGCGCGGCCGTGTATCCGTGCACCGGGCGGGGACGGTCCCGGACGTTTATGCCGGCAGGCATGACGGAATCCGGCAGGATGAGCGCAAGGGCCCCGGACCGGCATATACGGCGGTGCGGCAGCCGCAGGGGAGGACTGCGGACGAGATTGCCGCTGCCGTCGGAGGATAGAGGAGGAGCATATGAACACACAGGTAACAATTGCGGGCGTCACCCTGAAGAACCCTGTTATGACAGCCTCCGGAACCTTTGGCTCCGGGATGGAATATTCGGAATTCGTGGATTTGAACCGGCTGGGAGCCGTGGTGACCAAGGGCGTGGCGAACGCCCCCTGGCCCGGCAATCCCACACCCAGAGTGGCGGAGGTCTACGGCGGCATGCTCAATGCCATCGGCCTCCAGAATCCGGGTATCGATGTATTCCTGGAAAGGGACATTCCTTTCCTGAAACAGTATGACACGAAAATCATAGTGAATGTCTGCGGCAGGACAGTGGAAGATTATGTAGATGTAGTAGAACGCCTGAGCCAGGAAAAGGCGGTTTCCATGTTGGAGATCAATGTCTCCTGTCCCAATGTAAAAGAGGGGGCAATTGCCTTTGGCCAGAAAGCAGACGCCCTGTTCGACATTACAAAAGAAATCAAACGCCACGCCAACCAGCCTGTCATCATGAAGCTGAGCCCCAATGTCACGGACATCGCAGAGATGGCAAAGGCGGCGGAGGCAGCCGGGGCGGACGCCCTGTCATTGATCAATACCATCACCGGCATGAAAATCGACATCCACACGCGCAGGTTCGCCCTGGCCAACAAGACCGGCGGTATGAGCGGCCCTGCCATCAAGCCCGTTGCGGTGCGGATGGTCTATCAGGCGGCACATGCGGTGGGGATTCCCGTCATTGGCATGGGGGGGATTGCCAATGCGGAGGATGCCGTGGAGTTCCTGCTGGCCGGCGCCACTGCCGTCAGCATCGGCGCCATGAACTTTGTGAATCCTTACACCTGTCAGGAGGTGGTGGAGGGCATAGAGCGTTATATGGAGCAGTACCATGTGGAGGATGTGAAAGATTTGATCGGGGCTGTAGCGTGATACTGCCTCAAACGGTAAGGCATACTTTTCGGAATCCTTTCATATATATTCCTATACGAGTATATATGGAGGTATTTTTCGTGGAGCTATTAAAGAGGAATATACATATGGACCGCGTCAGAGTCCAGGCCGTCACACAATTTACTCTGGAGGATGACGTGAACATTCCGGAGAACAAGCCGGATGTGGCCGCCCTGAATCTGGAGAAAGGAGAGCTGGTCATCGATGAGATCAAGCCGGGGACGGATTCGGTGACGGTCCGGGGGAGGCTTGGCTTTGTGGTACTATACCATACCATGGAAGAGGGGAGCAGCCTGGTGGTCCTGGAGGGTAAGCTCTCCTTTGAGGAGAGGATCAATATGCAGGGCGTGGCGCCTGCGGATACCGTTACAGTGGACGGGGAGGTAGAGGATATCTCCATGAACATGATCAACTCCCGCAAGCTGGGCATCCAGTCTCTGGTCACTCTGACAGCCCGGGTGGAGGAACTCTATGACGAGGAGGCGCCCATAGCCGTCCACGGGGAGGAGAAAGTGGAATACCGCCGCATGCCTCTGGAGCTGGCCCAGATCGCCATCTGTAAGAATGACATCTACCGCCTGAAAGAGGAGGTGGCGCTGCCCTCCAACTATCCCAATATTTTCCAGATTCTCTGGAGCAATGTCTCCCTGGGGGATGTGGAGTTCAAAGTCATGGAGGAGAAGATCAGCGTTTCCGGGGACATCCATCTCTTCCTATTATATGAGGGCGAGGGCGAGGACCATCCCTGCCGCAGCTTTGAGACTGCGGTTCCCTTTAGCGGCGTGCTGGAGTGCCACGGATGCAGGGAGGGGATGCTGCCGGATATCCGGTATCGCCTGGGACAGCAGGAGCTGGCCGTGCGCCCGGACTTCGACGGAGAGGAGCGCAATGTAGGGCTGGAACTGGTGCTGGATATAGCCATCCGCATCTATCAGGAGGAGAAGCTGGAAATCATATCCGACCTTTACGGTGTGTCCAAGGAGGTAAGCACTGTGAGCCACAGGGCCGACCTGCGCAGGCTGCTGGCCAAAGTGATCGGCAAGACCAAGGTCACGGACCATGTCCATGTGACGGACGGCACGGTGCTGCAGCTGCTGCACAGCGAGGGCAGCGTGACACTGGAGCAGCGCAGCACGGTAGAGAACGGCATACTGCTCCA
Source organism: Lachnospiraceae bacterium (assembly GCA_022799755.1). Taxonomy (GTDB): domain Bacteria; phylum Bacillota; class Clostridia; order Lachnospirales; family Lachnospiraceae; genus Acetatifactor. The sequence goes on along the minus strand of JAAWOU010000003.1, from coordinate 15,124 downwards.
GGGCGCCCTGCAGGTGAAGATCCTCTACATCACAGGGGAGGACGAGGCGCCCTACGGCAGCACACAGGCTTTCATCCCCTACCAGTATACGCTGGAGGTACCGGACATCGCGCCGGAGGACATGGGGGAGGTCCGCGCGGAGGTGGAGCAGCTCCAGGTGACTATGCTGGACGGAGAGGAGATGGACGTAAAGGCCGTGCTCAGTTTCTCCACAGTGGTATTCAAGACCATTACCGTGGACTTGATAAGCGCCATCAATGTGTCGGAGCTGGACAGCGGAAAGATGAGCAGCCTGCCGGGTATGGTGGTCTACATGGTAAAGGAAGGAGACAATCTCTGGAACATAGGAAAGAAATATTATGTCCCTGTAGACGCGCTCAGAGACTTGAACGGACTGGAGAGCGACGAGCTGAAGACGGGACAGAAGCTGCTGATTGTAAAAGGAAGCTGAAAAGAATAGGCCGAACCGGAATCCCCGGACTGTGCAGATGTGTACGGTCCGGGGATTTTTCTGAAACAGAGATGACAAACCCACAGAGAATATGGTACGATGAGAAATCCGAACAGTCATATATTTTCTTTCAAATGAACAAGAGGAGGACAGGAGGCCGGGAAATGGAATTCACAAAAGATAAGACTGCGATAGAACAATTCAGAGAGAGGCTGCAGGCAGAGGAAAAAAGCAGAGCCACCATCGAAAAATACCTGCGTGACGCAAAGGCTTTCATTGCCTTTCTGGGCGGGCAATCTGTCACAAAGGAGGCTGCCATCCGCTACAAGAGGCATCTGGCGGAGACCTACACAGTGGCCAGCATCAATTCCATGCTGGCCGGGGTGAACAGCTTTCTGCGCTTCTTAGGGCGGCCCGAATGCGCGGTGCGCACGTTCAAGGTTCAGAAAGCCGTCTTCCGCTCTAAGGAGCTGGAGCTGTCCAGGGAAGAGTACATGCGCCTTGTGGAGACGGCGAGACGCAAGGGTAACCAGAGATTGTGCCTGGTCATGCAGGCCATCTGCGCCACCGGCATCCGGGTCAGCGAGCTGCCCTTTGTCACCGTGGACGCTCTGCACACCAGACGGGCCACGGTATCTCTCAAGGGAAAGACCCGAACGGTGATCCTGCCGCTGGATCTGTGCCGGGAGCTGAAGCGCTATGCGAAAGCGGCTGGGATCCGGACAGGCAGCGTCTTCGTGACCCGAGGCGGCAGACCCATGGACCGCAGCAACATCCTCCATTCCATGAAAGCCCTGTGCCGGGAGGCCGGCGTGGAGGAGGCGAAAGTCTTCCCGCACAATCTCCGCCATCTCTTTGCGGTTACTTACTATAATATGGAAAAAGATATCTGCCATCTGGCTGACCTGCTGGGTCATTCCAATATCAACACCACCCGCATCTACACTCTCATGAGCTGCGAGATGCAGGAGCGGCGCCTGGACGGCCTGGGGCTGGTGCTGTACAATGAAAATACCGCATAATAAACATTACGCGGTACTCCTGAAAATAACCTTTAGTCCTGATTCATTATACGCTTTCCGTTTTAGAAATTCAATATCTGAGAATCATTTTCCAAAGTATTTTCCAAAGTATTTCTGATATATAGGAACTTTCCGTTCAGCCATTGAATAAAGGTATGGCTGCTCTTGTGCTGCCTGTAAAAACACTATACCAAACTTCAAGTCAAAAGATACGTCTAAATAGAGAATGAAAATGGGTTTTGGAACGAAAACTTTATATTCCCCTCAAAATTACCTCGTAATGTTTATTATGAGGTATCTCCGGGACAGGACAGAGGAACTTTTACATGAAGCGCAGACGTAAGGGCCGGCCTGACGGAAGAGAACAGGCATCCATGGCGGAGATATACGTGTACGACCTGGACGAGATAGGGCTGGAGGAGCTGAGCAGGGAACCGCAGCAGGGAACAGCCGGGGAGCGGAAAGCGCAAGCCCCCACCCTGGAACAGCTGGAGGAGGAACTGCACAAGACCCGGCACAAGAGCCGGTACAGAAAGGTCCTGCGCAGCACAAGCTTCTCTCTGCTGGTGGTAGCGGCGGCAGCGGTGCTGACCGCGGTACTGTTCCTGCCGGTGCTTCGGATAGACGGCACCTCCATGACACAGACCCTACAGGACGGGGATATCGTGGTGGCAGTGTCCGGCGCAAAATTCCGGATCGGCGACGTGGTGGCGTTCTACTACAACAACAGCATCCTGGTGAAGCGGGTCATCGCCACCGCCGGGGACTGGGTGGACATAGACGGGGAGGGGAACGTATACGTCAACGGGGAGCCCGTCGACGAGCCCTACCTGGCGCAGAAAGCCCTGGGACAGTGCGACATAGAGCTGCCCTGCCAGGTGCCGGACGGGAAATGCTTCGTCATGGGAGACCACAGGGCCACCAGCGTAGACAGCCGGAGCAGGTCGGTGGGCTGCATCAGCGAGGACAGCGTGGTGGGAAAGATCACGTTCCGGATATGGCCGGTGCGGGAGATGGGACTGATAAACTAACAGTTTTGCAGATACAAGGAAGGAGACGGCACAATGGAATCTTTGAGGAAACAGGCTGCAAGAATCTTGGGGGAGCAGAGGAAATATAAGATCTGGCTGACGGCGTTTCTGAGCCTGGCCCTGCTGGTGACGGCGGGGACGGTGGCGGCGCTGACCCTGAGCGGCCAGGCGCTCACCGCGGATGAGGGGGAGAGAGCGCTCAGCTGTCAGCCGGAGATACACCGGCACACGGAGCAGTGCCAGGGCAGTGACGGGGAGCTTATCTGCGGCCAGGCGGACTACGTCATCCACACCCATGACCAGAGCTGCTATGGGGAGGAGGGGGAGCTGGTGTGCACCCTGCCCGAGATAACGGCAGAGCTCCATGTACATGAGGACGCGTGCTTCACGGAGCAGGAGACGCTGGTCTGCGGCCAGGAGGAATCCCAGGGCCATGAGCACGGCGAGGCGTGCTATGAGAAAGTAAAGGGCGACCTGATCTGTGAGGCTGAGGGAACCGAGCATGAGCACGGCGAAGAGTGCTATGAGAAAGTAAAGGGCGACCTGACCTGCGGAAAGGACGAGGCCGGCCATCAGCACAGCCCGGAGTGCTATACCAGAGTAAAAGGCGACCTGACCTGCGGAAAGGACGAGGCAGGGCATCGGCACAGCCCGGAATGCTACGTGAAAGTAAAGGGCGACCTGACCTGTACGGCCGGGGAGGGCCACGGACACGGCCCGGAGTGCTACACAAAGACAAAAGGGGATCTGACCTGCGCTTCCCAGGAGGAAGGGCATGAACATACGGACGAATGCTATGCCTGGACCGAGGAGCTGACCTGCGGACTGGCCGAGGAGAGCCACGAGCATACGGACGAGTGCTACGCCTGGAATGAAGAGTTAAGCTGCGGCCAGGCTGAGGAAGAGGGCCATGAGCACACGGACGAATGCTATGCCTGGAATGAAGAGTTAAGCTGCGGCCAGGCTGAGGAAGAGGGCCATGAGCACACGGACGAATGCTATGCCTGGAGCGAGGAATCCGTCTGTGAGATACCCGAGGGGATCCATGAGCACACGGACGAGTGCTATGCCTGGACCGAAGAGTTGACCTGCGAGACCGCTGAGGCAGAGGGCGCACATACCCATACCGAGGAGTGCTATGCAACTGAGACCGCCCTCACCTGCGGACAGCTGGCAGCCGCAGAGCATGTGCATACAGAGGAGTGCTTTCAGATTGCGGAGGAGCCCGAGCCGGAATGGTTCCAGGGTGCACTCACTGCGGAGGGAAACGGCTACACGGTTGAAGTCACCTGCGGCGAGGACGCGGAGCTTCCCTTGGGGACAGCGCTGAATGTTCAGGAGATTCCGGAGGGTTCGGAGGAATACGAGAAATATTGCCAGGGAGTATTGGCAGCCATAGACAGCAACACCGAGATCACAGAGGAAGAGGCCCAGAGCAAAGAGCAGATGGAACTTACTTTCGCAAAATTCTTCCGCATTTCCTTTGTGACAGAAGAGGGCGAAGCGGTTGTGCCCAAGACGCCCGTAGAGGCCAAGATCAGGTATCAGAGCCCGATAGCCATGGGCGAGGACGGAACGGCATCGGCGGCTTGCATTGCGGAGGACGGCACAGTGGCTTTGGCAGGCACGGTTGAGGAGACCGAGGAAAGCACCGGATTCGGATTTGTGCAAAACGGTGTATCCGTACTGGCCACGGTGGCGGCGCAAGAGCAGTTCCCTGAGGGCGGACGCACTTTGACCGCACAGGGAGAAGACTATACGGTCATGGTGACATATGGCGCGGAGGCGCGGATTCCCAAGAGGGCAACGCTGAAAGTGGAAGAAATTCTGAAAGGCACTGCCGAGTTCGAGGCATGCTACCAGGAGATGCTCCAGGCCATCGCTCAGGAAAACATGGACCCGGAGACGCCGGAGAAAGAGATCCAGATATCCTTTGTCAGGTTCTTCGATATCACTTTCCTGGTGGACAATGAGAAGATAGAGCCGGAGGCACCGGTGGACATCCGCATCAGCTATCAGAACCCGGTGACAGTGAACGAGGGCGAGATCACGTCGGCCGTACACTTTGCAGAGGACGGGACCGAGGTTCTCGATGCTCAGGTAGTGGAAAGCGGTGAGGGAAGCGACTTTGAATTTACCCAGGACAGCTTCTCCACCACAGGCGCGGCCGTGTACAGCATGAACAGCGCGGCCACGGTGGCGGAAGAAACGGAGGGAAGCATTCTGGATAAGATGACGCTGCCGGAGGGAAAGAACGGGTGGCAGATTGTAAGCGGGGGATATGTGGGAAATACCGCTGGAGATAAGCCCGCAAAGAATGACAAGGTCCGACTTCAGAAGAATGTGATTCCCACGGATGTGGAGAATGAGTTCCTGGTGTATCTGTCGGTGGATATGAAAGAAGAATTTACCAGTTACTTTGAAATGTCGGAATTTGCCGCCATATCTTCCAACAACAACCATGACACTACGATAGGAACGATTATTGCGCTAAACGGAAGCGATGTTGGTGTGGCATATGGGAGCAGTTTAAATAAAAAATGTACAATAACTCTGAAAGACAGGAATGGGAATGTATTGGCGAGCAATGTCCCCTTTAGCTTTGAAAAAGGAAATAACATAACACTTTATATTAAGCTATCGCAAGGTGACAATGCAGGAAAGTATATGTTGATTGGTCCTGAAGTAAGGGAGGGATCCAATACAATTCAACTGCCGGATACGGTTATCGATATTCTGCAGAAGGAAATGGTAACAAAGTTTGATTTAAAAAGTGTCGTAGATGACATGGGAGACTACATCATTTATGACAGCGTCGTAAAGGGAGACTATGACCAGGCACCCAGTTATGATGCCGGCAGCGGAAGATTGACTTGGGTACCCAAGGTGAAAGGAAATCCTGATTATGTTGAAACCGTGGAGGGAAACACAAAAATTGTTTGGAGATGTAATGTAGCCGAACTGATTTACAGAGTAAGGCTGGATGTGACAAAAGCCGGTTTTAACAGCTGTGCCGGCTGTATGAACAGCGGTGCAGACGACGAACACAATGGTGCAAACACAGGTCACAGCTATCGGGTAAATGAGTCGGCCACCCTGACATATGACAAGGGTACAACGCTGGCATTCCCGGTTCCCTATGTCCGCGGCCTGCTGTACGACATTTCCCTAAAGAAAGCGGACCAGGACGATATGTCAACCCCTCTTCAGGGAATCCAGGGAGCCGAGTTTATCCTGAGACAGAATGGCCAGACGGTAACAGACCGGGACGGAAATCCGCTCAAGGGAATCTCTGACGAAAACGGCCTGACAGGTTTTGAAAACTTGCCATGGGGCACCTACACATTAGTCGAGACAAAAGCTCCGGCCGGATACAAAGCAGTGCCGGAAGGCGGCAAAGAAGTCGGTACCGTGACAGTCTGCTATACAAATGCGCCGAGTGATGTGGCACAGGACGCAAAGATTCCCGCCAACATGATTTACACCGGCGCCAGTGCACCAGAGGGCACGATGGAAGACGGAAATATAATCGTCAGGAACGAGAAGATCGTCCCCATTAAGCTGGTAAAAGTATGGGATGATGAGAACGACGCAAAGGGATTCCGTCCGGAGGAGGTTCAGTTTAAAGTCGAATATCGAAACGGAGCCGAGGATGCCTGGAAACCCATCGATAACGGAACGGATGGCATTGTGACACTGAGAGCGCCGGAGGGATCATCGGACGCGGCAGCGCAGTGGACGGAACTGGTCACCGAGCTGCCCGAGGCAATAGAGTACAGAGTTTCGGAAGTGAATCTGGATGACCGCTATGAAGCGGCAGCGCAGCAGGCAGACACGGATATCGTTTACGCGGTAAAGACCACTGAAACACTGACCATAGACGGCCAAGCAAAAGAAATCAATGTCTACACCATCACCAACTGCCTGAAGACCAGGACAGTGAGACTTCTGAAAACAGCAGCCGCAAACCAGGGAGATCAGGATACATTCCTGGAAGGCGCGGTATTTAAGCTCTACAACAAGACCGCGGATACATTTGAGGGGGAGACCAATCCCGAATCCATATGGACAACAGCCGAAAATCCGGATGGAACAAAGGTATCGGGAGAGAATGGACTTGTCTTTGACGAACCTCTGGAACTGGGATCCTACTGGCTGCAGGAAGTAAGCGCGCCGGAAGGATATGTGACGCCGGAAGCGCCGTATGAACTGGAAGTGGGCGTTGAGACGATTACTCTCAGACAGGGCACAGACATAATAGCCCAGGCAAGCGTGGGGACGGAGGAAACCTCGATTGAGGTGAAAGTTGCCAACGTACCCGCCGAGAAATCGGTGATGCTTCGGAAAAAAGAGACAGGAGCCGGGAACCGCTATCTGAACGGTGCGGAATTTAAGGTGACGTATACGGCGGATGACGGCCAAACCACGGAATACACATGGAAGTCCGCAGAGGTAGAGGGAACGGCCGGCGTGTTATGCGACACGACCACCGATGAACCCGTCAGAAGTCTGGGACTTGGAACCTGGCATATTCTGGAAACGAAAGCGCCGGCCGGCTATATTTTACCGGCAAAGGCCTTTGTCATCACCGTTACCACAGGCGGCATTGACAAGAAAGAGAACATGGAAGAGGTCACGATCACAAAGGATGAGCAGGAAGAGACGTATACCATTGAAATTGCCAATAGTACCGGCGCTATGCTTCCTGAAACCGGCGGCCCCGGCATCACAATGTATACATTAGGCGGTCTCGCGGCAATCGCGGTCAGTCTTGTGTACGGTCTCGGCATGAGGCGTAAAAAGGAGAAAGGAGGTCGGCCTTGATTCTGAAATGAAGCCTCCAATCGACGTGAAAATGCGCCGACTGCAAGACCAAATATAGCAACACGGAACTAAAAACAAACATTTTGAGGGAAAAGAAAGGAAGGTTTTACTATGAAAGGTAAAATGAGAAAGTTATTTGCGTTTGCCTTGGCAGCCATCATGGTTCTGGCCATGGGCATCACCGCATCGGCGTCGAACATCACGATCAAGGGCGCTGTAAAAGGTGCGACCTATAAGGCGTACAAGATTTTCAATGTAACGGAGTCTGAAAGCGGTACTGCGTCCTATACCAGACCGGCAGACAAGAAGCTCACAGGTGATTTCAGAGCTCTTTTCACGGAAGTTGACAACGGAGGAGCGAATGTATATTACATTCCGGCCGACAATTTGGCAGCGGCTGATCTTGTGGCGTATCTGAAAGCAAATGCAGATAACATTGCATTGGAGACGCCTGCGGTGCAAACACTTGCTGCGGATGCGGACAAAGCAGAAGTCGTTTTTACGGATTTAAGTGATGGCTACTATTATGTGAGCTCTACCGCAAATGGCGGAGCAGCGGCAATGCTGAGAGCAGTTGAGGGTGATATCGTCATCACAGAGAAGAATACCGAACCCGGCTGGGGAGACAATGGCGGCAAGAAGTCTTATATATTGAATGCGGACGGGCGTGTCGAAGAAATCTTCTACGCTGTCGGCGAGACCGTACAGTATGAGCTTTCGTATGAAAACGCACAGAACTTTGTCACTAAGACCACAGGAATCGGGGACAATGTGACAACCGATACGGAAAAAGTATATCAGTACGTCGTAAAAGACACAATGCCTGAGGGCATGGAATTGGATCTTAGCTCTGTGGCAGTTAAGGTAAATGGCGAGACGATTTCGCTTGCTACAAGTGGAAATGCGGAGAAGACTTATACTGTAGAGCAGAATACTGCAACCCGTGAATTCACAATTACCATTCCCTGGGCTGCAACCCAGACTGTGACAGACGCTGCAACCGCAGAAGACTTTTACTATGAGGTGCCGGGAACGATTGTTGTCACATATAACGCAGAAGTAACGGCCGACGTAGCATCAGGCACAGCAATTACAAACGAGGCTACCATCAATTACAACGCGAATACGACGGATCCCGGTAAGGAGAACAACATTTATACAGGTTCCCTGCAGGTAAGAAAGTTCGATTTGACGAACGTGGAGGATAAAGCGAATCCTACAGCTGAGGAAATAGAGGCAGCAAAAAAGCTGAGCGGCGCTGAATTCGTAATCATTGATACGATAGCGGTTACTGATGCAACAAAGTATCTGACCTACACAGAAGAAAACGGTTATGCCTGGGCAGCGAAAGCGGATGGGAATTTCCCGGAGGGTACTGTAAAAGTTACTACCGGAACTGACGGTATGAGTAATATTGTGGCGGGGCTCGACAAGGGAACTTATTATCTGCTGGAGACAAAGGCTCCCGACGGCTTTAACCTGATGGAAACGACGACAGCGGTTGAGATTGCGGCAGGCAGTGACAATGATACACAGATTGCAGATTTGGTTAATGTTGAATCGATCGGTAACAGCACGGGAGCTCTCCTCCCCTCCACCGGCGGTATCGGTACCACGATCTTCTACGTGGTAGGCGGTATTCTGGTAGTAGCGGCAGGCGTACTTCTGATCACCAAGAAGCGCATGAGCGGACGTGACTAATATCAAATAAGCACCAAACTTCCGGGGCAGGCCGACCGTATCCCCTCCCCGGAGGATGCCGCACGAGGCTGACACCTTCCCGTGGTGTGCGGCGAGCAACGGAAAAACCGCATGGCGTATGCGGCGGTTCCGGCGAAGCTCAGCAAACGGCCCGGAAAACATTTCTTTCCGGGGCAGGAATCCAGAGAAGATGCAAGGAGTGACTGACGGGAAACCGATGAAGAAGAAAGAAAAGAAACGGAGGACGGGGAGGAAAAAGGGCACCCTCTCCAACATCCTCCTGACGGTGGTCCTGCTGACAGGGCTGGGCGTCATGCTCTACCCCACAGTCAGCGACTACTGGAACTCCCTCCACCAGACCCGGGCCATTGCAAACTATGACGAGGTAGTGGCTGAGTTGGATGAGACGGACTATGAGGCCCTCTTCGCCGCGGCGGAGGAATACAATGTAAAGCTGCACGAACTGGGCGCGCCGTATTCGGAACATGAGGAGCTGGAGGAATTGTACTACAGCGTCCTGGACGTGGCAGGGAACGGCATCATAGGCCATATCTCTATCCCGAAGATCGGCGTGAATCTCCCGGTCTATCACGGCACCAGCGATCCCGTGCTGAATGTGGCCGTGGGGCATTTGGAGGGCTCCAGTCTTCCCATAGGCGGGGAGGGGCGGCACAGTGTGATGTCGGCTCACAGGGGCCTGCCCTCTGCGAAGCTGTTCACGGACTTAGACAGGATGGAGAAAGGGGATATTTTCATCCTCACGGTGCTGAACCGGACACTGACCTACGAGGTGGACCAGATCCTCATCGTGGAGCCCACTCAGATGGAGGCGCTGAACGTGACCCGGGGCAAGGACTACTGCACGCTGCTCACCTGTACCCCCTACGGGATCAATTCCCACAGGATGCTGGTGCGGGGACACAGAATCGACAACATCGAGGAAGAAAAGATCGTAATAGTGGCCGCGGAGGCCCGGAAGATACCCTCCTATTACGTCATACCTGCAGTGGGGATACCGTTGCTGTTCGTCACACTGGTAATCATGCTGATCCTGTCCGGCAGGAAGCGCTCCGGCAAGACCGGGGAGGAGCTGCTGGAGGAATTTAAGCGAGACAACGAATTTAAATAAGAATCGAGATTAAAGGAGGAAACGTCCATGAAAATGAAACGGAAGAGCCGCCGGCGGTTCTGGGGCCGCCTGACCTGCCTCGCGCTGGCATCCATAATGGCGGCGGGATGTGCCATGGCGGCGCTGGGCGGGACTGCCCGCGCGGCAGAACCCCTGGACCTTGCCAGGAAATGTGTGCTGCAGGTAAAAGTGGAGCCCAAGGCAATGGAGGAGAGCGGGGAGGCCCAGTCGCCGGACGTGGCCGTTGACCTGTACAAGGTGGCGGATGCCGTGAAAGAGGAGGGATTCGACGCCTGCCGCTTTGAGACGACAGACACGTTTGCCGGACTGGACGTGGACATCAGGGCAGGAGAGACGGATGCGGCGCGGATCTGGATGGAACAGGCCGGACTGGCCGCGGCCGTGGTGTTTGCGGAGGGGAACTTTGTGGCGCCGGCTTACACGGCCGTGAAAGCGGAGGGAAGCGACGCGGTGGAGCTTACGGACTTAGAGCCGGGTCTCTATCTGATGGTGGTCAGGGGGGCCGATCTGGAGCAGGCCGATTACCTGGTCCGCCGGCCCGCCGAGGACGGCGCTGAGCCTGACGGAATCCAGACCGTCGCCTACTCGGAATCATACACTTTCACCTACAGTCCCCAGCTGGTGGCGCTGCCCACCAAAGAGAGCGTGGACGGCACTGCCGCCACCTCCAATCCGGGCGAGTGGATCTACGAACTCAGGGGCATGGGTGCGGCCGAGTCCAAGCCGGCCTTAAGCGAGCGGTTCGCGGCGCTTAGGATCGACAAGGAGCTGACCGAGTACCTGACAGGAAATCCTGCCACATTCGTCTTCGCAGTGGAAGCGGTCTTCGGGGACAGGGTTGTATACAGCGATGTAGTCTCTTTGACTTTCACCGCGCCGGGAATTCAGAGCGAGCTGATCGCTGACAAAATCCCGGTGGGAGCCCAGGTCACCGTCACGGAGATTTACTCCGGCGCCACCTACCAGACGGCTCCGGACAGCGCTCCGGCGCAGACACTGACCATGACCAATGGGACTTTAGAGGACGCGGACTTTAGCAATATCGCTTCTTTCCGGAACATATACAACGGCACGGGCAGAACGGGTTCGGCCATCACGAACCATTTCGAGTATGCGGACGACGGGGAGGGCCTGGTGTGGAACTGGACACAGATCCCGGCCGGAACACCCGACGTGAATGAGTAGGGGGTGGGATGAGATGAAGAGAAGAAATATCTTTTTGACGGCAGTATCCGCTCTGGCGGCAGGCATGATCCTCACCGCCACGGCGGGGAGCGCATGGGCTTATTTCACCACCTACACCAGCGCCTCCGGCGGCTATGCCGTGAACCTTGGGAACGAGACGGAAATCGTGGAGACCTACTCGGAGCACACCAAGCACCTGACAGTGACCAACGAGGGGACCGCGCCGGTGTATGTTCGGGCAAGGGCTTTCAGCGGCAGCCGGTATGGCCTGACCTATGAAGGGGAGGGATGGCAGGCCGGTGCGGACGGATATTATTACTATAATTCCGTGGTCCCAGGGATCACATCCACGGAGGACGGCACGGTGTCCAAGTCCCAAACCAGCCAGCTTGACATCCGGATCGCGTTCCCGGAGGATGCCGAGGAGGGTGATGATTGTAATGTAGTCGTCATCTATGAGTCCATGCCGGTGCAGTATGACGCCGACGGGAACATACTGGGTTCCCAGGCCGCGGACTGGTCGGTACAGGTGGTGACCGGCGGGATGGAAGGGGGAATTGACGGATGAAAAAGTTTAAGAAGATATTGACCTCTCCTGCTACGACCGTAGCTGCCTTTGCGCTGGCGGTGGGGCTGCTGCTCTTCAGCTCCATAGGTGGAGCCAGGGCTGCGCTGACTTACTTTTCCGAGGACTATGCGGCCAATATCCAGCTCCAGGAGATCGGCGTGACGCTGGTGGAGAACGGGGCGCCCGTGGAGGGCGAACTGCTGAAAGGCCTCCTTGGAGAGGGAGAGGAACTGAAGTTTCAAACGGCCTACAGGGAGGAACTCAACGTATACAACAGCGGCGTCATCAATGAGTATGTCCGTGTCAGCATTCACAAATACTGGATGGACGAGAACGGAGAGAAGATCCCTGCCCTGTCCCCGGATCTGATCGATCTGAACCTGGTGAACATCGGCAGCGACTGGCTGGTGGACGAGGAGGCTTCTACCCGGGAACGAACCGTGCTCTACTATAATAAGCTCCTGGCTTCCCAGAGCGAGACGACGCTGTTTGCGGATAAGCTGACCATTGACGGCAGCATAGCCAACCGGGTCAGCGAGACGAGGCAGACCCAGGGAGGGTATACCACGATTACCAGGACCTACGAATATGACGGCGCCCGGTTCTGCATCGAAGCCAAGGTGGATGCGGTGCAGGAGCACAATGCCCAGGATGCCGTCTGGAGCGCATGGGGCCGCAGGGTGACCATCGACAACGGCGTATTGAGTCTGGACTAGGAGGGGAGAGACGATGAGGAAAAAATTATTGACGTTCATCCTCTTGGCAGGGATGCTTGTCTGCGCCCCGGGTACGGTCCGGGCGGAGACGCTGACCTCAGAGAGGAACGTGACGTTTACCGAAGACAGCAAGCTGTCGGAAGACCGTACGGCATCGGACATGAACAGTGCGGTCTACGATCTGCAGCCCGGCGACGACATCACCATCACACTGAATCTGAAAAACGACAATGCCGCTGCAGCCAACTGGTACATGACCAACGAGGTACTGCAGTCCCTGGAGGAAACCGCAGGCAGCGGAGCCCAGGGCGGCGCATATGAATATGAGCTGGCCTACACGGATCCGGCGGGGACGCGGGAGATCCTGTTCACCAGCGACACCGTGGGCGGCGACAATAACGGAAGCCGCATCGGCCTGAAAGCGGCCACCAGCGGCCTGGAGGATTTCCTGTACCTGGACACCTTGAATCCGGGACAGCGCGCCGTGATTACGCTGCGGGTAGCCTTAGACGGCGAGACCCAGGGCAATGATTACCAGAATACCCTGGCCAGCCTGCAGATGAACTTTGCGGTGGATACCACCACCGTCAACACCCAGACCGTGAACCGCGTGGTGGACGAAAACGGAGATCCCGCGGACGGTAGCGTCAGCGGCGGAAACGGCGGCGACGGGGCAGACAGTTCCGCCAGGACACAGATTGTGCGCACGGGAGACGAGAACGATCTGCTTCCCTATATCATAGCTGCCGGTGTCAGCGGCGTACTCTTCCTGCTCTTGGCCGTGTTCGGACTGAGAGAGCGGAAGAAACAGAAGAAAGGCGCGAAAGCGCTGGGAATTGCGCTGGCCCTGTGCCTGTCCGTTGGCATGTCGCAGCCGGCGGAGGCTTCCTCGGCCGATTACACTTACACGTTAAGGCTCTTTGCAGGCGCCCAGGGAACCATCGACAGCTCTGTAGTACAGCGGCTTACCGACGCAGGCGCCAGCGTCAGCGTGGAAAACGGGGAAGTCTGCGTGATAAAGGGACTCCACTATGGGACCCAGGTGGTGTTTGACATTCAGAAAGGCGTGAGCCTGCAGCCGGACAGCAAGTATTACCGCAAGGGCTTTCGGGTCAGCGGCGAGGACAACGGCACAAACAAACTGGCCAACCCCTCCGTCACAGTGACCGGTGACACGGACTTTGTAGTGTCCTACGGCATACAGGGCGAGACGGTGGCTTACACCGTGGCATATCAGGACACCGCGGGGAATGAGCTGTACCCCAGTGCGGTATACTATGGAAATGTAGGCGACAAGCCGGTGGTGGCGTACCAGTACATTGAGGGCTGGCAGCCCCAGGCTTACAACCTGGGCAAGACCCTGGCGGCGGACGCCTCCCAGAATCTGTTCACATTCATCTACACGGAGGTGCCTACGGTGACCAACGTGAACACGGTGGTGGTGCCCGGGCAGCCGGCAGCGCCCCAGGAGCCCGACGCAGAGGAAGAACCGGCTCCCCCCGTGACGGTGGTGACGCCGGAAGAGCCTGAGCAGGAGCCCGGGATCGTAGAGGTGGAGGACGAGGTGCCTCCTCTGGCGGAACCGGACGAATATGAGGACCTGGACGAGGAGGAGACTCCGCTGGGAGGATTCGATGACGACGGGGACGGGAATGGCGGCAATGGCGGCGGCAGGAACATCGCGGACGCCATCCTGGAGGATCTTGCCACGCCCCTGGCGATGCTCCCCACCCCGGCGAAAGCCGGTATCCTGGCAGCGGTGGCAGCCCTGGCAGGGGCAGGCATCTGGCTGATCATTGCGGCCCGCAGGAAAGGGAAGAAAGAAAATGAGCAGTAGTCCACAGGGACAGGAGACGAAGAAAAGGGGCGGGAAGTTAGTTCCCGCCCTTTGCAACATAATAGGGACTTTGATCCTGCTTGGTGTGATCGGATTCTATCTGCCGATTACGCTGGCCCACGCGAGAGGATATGAAGTCTACAACATAGTCAGCGGAAGCATGGAGCCGGAGATACCGGTGGGAAGCGTGATCTATGTGGAGACCCTGCGGCCGGAGGATGTGGCGGAGGGTGACATCATTGCATTCCACGGCGGGGATTCGGTCATTGCCCACCGTGTGGTGAAGAACCGTGTGGGAGAGGGAGAGTTTATCACCAAGGGAGACGCCAACGCGGAGAACGACATGAACCCCGTGGGATACCAGGAGCTCATCGGCAGGGTGTGCCTGCACTACCCGGTGGTGGGCGGTCTGCTGGAAGTCTGTACCAGCAGCATCGGCAAGCTCTATCTGATCTGTTTCGCAGCGTGCGGCGCCATGCTGAACATACTGGCAGGACGGCTTAGGAATCGGTAGGGGGAGGCGCAGGGGCATGGGAGTGAAGAGACGGAACTGGAATACAACAGTCTCGAAACGGCCATGCCCGGGAGAATTTTCAGATGCGTATTGTGCAGCAGAAAATTACTCCCCTGCAGGGGCAT
>JAAWOU010000061.1 GCA_022799755.1 Lachnospiraceae bacterium | reverse complement strand
GAAATTAGTTAAATAATCCCATTCATAGAATTATAATCTTAAATTATCCTTATAATCGACCGACAAAGTTTCCTACCCCCGATAATCAGGAATTATCCTCCATTAACCCCCATGAAATTCCGAGGATGTTTATGAACCAGGATATCTTTCTGCTTTGCGTTGGACACATGGGTATATATCTCCGTCGTACTGATAGAGCTGTGCCCCAGCATTTTCTGAATATAGCGGATATCCACGTCCTGCTCTAACAAGAGCGTGGCGAAGGAGTGCCGGAACATATGCGGGGTAATGTGCTGGCTGATGTTGGCAAGCCTGGCATAATGGTTGATCATAAAGCGGACAGACTGGTCGGAAAGCTTATGCTGCAGCCGGTTTACGAAGAAATAACCGCAGGCCTCCATATCTTTCATGAAAGTCTCCCGATAAACATGCAGTGCAGAGATGACTTCGGAATTGCCGATCTGCAGAATCCTTTCCTTGGAACCTTTTCCGAAGATTCGGATATTGTTTCCCGTAAGGTCCACGTCGGCCGGTTTTAGGGAGCACAGCTCGGATATACGCATTCCGGTGGCAAACAGCAGTTCTATGACAGCAATGTCCCGGATGCAGCATCGGAGCTGATATTCGGACTTAGCCTGCTCTTTCTGGGCATAGAGAGAGGACAGGAATGTCTGAATGGAATGGAAAGGGATGGTCTTTGGCAGGAGCTGGGCTTCCCGAAAGCGGATGTCTAATTTTGAGAACGGATTCTCGGCAATCTGCTCGCGATATTCCAGATAATGAAAAAAAGCTTTCAGGCTTGCGATCTTGCGTTTTATGGTCTTGGGCTTATATTGCTTGTGAAGCCGGGTAAGGAAATTGTCCACTGTAATTTTGGAGGTATAATCCGTGAAAGCAGAGCAGAAAAGCACATATTGCTTCAGGTCGATGCGATATGCTTTCAGAGTCTTGGTGTCGAGATGCTTACGGCATTCACAATATTCCAGGTAATCCGTGATATGGCTTTTTAAGGTATTCATTTGCAGGGGATCTCCTTGTTTTTTTACCATTATGAATTTTTTTCGCCGCCTTGTCTATCCTGTTGATTATTTCAAGGCATACAGACGGCATCTTGCGGCATACAGAGAGGCGTCCGCCCGCATGTTCGGGATCCGACTGTCCCAAAAGTAAAACTCATTATGAGGGAATGCGTCTGCGATGCCGCGTTACCGTGCACGGATTGTTCAGGTTGCTGTGAGCGGCAAAGCCATGACAGTAACGATACCGCACGGATTGCCCCGGAATTGCTCCGGAATTTTGCAGAAAAGCATTGACACAGACTGTACAATTGTATACAATAATACGAGCACGGCATTCTACGGAAAGAAGGAATAGATATGAGAGATAACGAGATGTTCCAGAACCGTCCGATTACCATGAACCACAACAACAATCTGCTGGAGATAGAGGAGCATATGTATATCCTGGACGATGTGCAAAAGCCCAATGTGTTCCGGAATATGTTCCCCTACTCGGAGATACCCAAGATCCCTTTTAACGACAGGATTGTGCCCCATAATATGCCGAAAGAAATCTGGATCACAGATACCACGTTTCGGGACGGACAGCAGTCCAGGGCGCCCTACACCACGGAGCAGATCGTGACCATATATGATTATCTTCACAGGCTGGGCGGCCCCAACGGCATGATCCGGGCCAGTGAATTCTTTCTGTACAGCAAAAAGGACAGGGACGCCGTATATAAATGCATGGAGAGGGGCTACCAATTCCCGGAAGTCACCAGCTGGATCCGGGCCAGCAAGGAGGACTTTAAGCTGGTGAAAGAGATCGGCATGAAAGAGACCGGCATTCTGGTGAGCTGCTCCGACTACCATATCTTCTTAAAGCTTAAGATGACAAGGCGCCAGGCCATGGATCATTATCTGAGCGTGATCCGGGAATGTCTGGAGGAGGGGATCAGCCCCAGATGTCATCTGGAGGACATCACCAGGGCGGATATCTACGGCTATGTGGTGCCTTTCTGTCTGGAGCTGATGAAGCTCATGGAGGAGTACCGGATTCCCATCAAGATCCGGGCCTGCGACACCATGGGATATGGGGTCAACTATCCCGGCGCGGTTATTCCCAGAAGCGTCCAGGGCATCATCTATGCCATACATACCCATGCCGGCGTGCCCCACGGGCTGATTGAATGGCACGGTCACAATGATTTCTACAAGGCGGTGTCAAATTCCACCACGGCCTGGCTCTACGGCTGTTCCGGCATCAATACCTCGCTGTTCGGCATCGGGGAGAGGACGGGGAATACGCCTCTGGAGGCCATGGTGTTCGAGTACGCTCAGCTGAAAGGGGATCTGGGCGGCATGGATACCACGGTGATCACGGAGCTGGCGGAGTATTACGAAAAGGAGATCGGATATCGGATTCCACCTAGGACACCTTTTGTGGGCAAGAATTTCAACGTGACCAGGGCGGGAATACACGCGGATGGTCTGCTGAAAAACGAGGAAATCTATAACATATTCGACACGGAAAAGTTTCTCAACAGACCGGTGGTCTGTGCGGTGTCCAACACCTCGGGTCTGGCCGGCATTGCGCACTGGCTCAATGCTTACTACCATTTAAGAGATGAGGAGCAGATCGGAAAGAACGACCAGCTGGTGACGGAAATCAAGAAGCGGGTGGACGAGGAGTATGCCGGCGGGCGCGTCACGGTGATGACGGACGAGGAAATCGTGGCATATGTGGACTGTATCTGCCGGGAGAAGAATCTCTCTCTGGGGCAGACGCCGGAAAAGAGATAGAACGGATTTGGATCATTCCAGGGAGGTTGGAGAAAAAGGAAATGGGCAGTTATGATGTAAAGCAGGAGGTCACGGACAAGTACTCCCTGCGGGGCCGCGTATTCAATAAGCTGCGGGCGGATATCCTAAGCGGAAAATACGCGGAGCATGAGGAACTGAAAGAGGTGGCGATTGGGGACGAGATGGGGGTCAGCCGCACGCCGGTGCGGGAGGCGTTCAGGCAGCTGGAGCTGGAGGGCCTGATTCAGATCATTCCCAATAAAGGCGCCTATGTCACAGGCATTACGGAGAAAGACGTGAAAGACATCTACATGATCCGGTCCCGCCTGGAGGGGCTGTGCGCCCGCTGGGCCACGGAACATATCACAAAGGAACAGATGGACGAGATGGAGGAGAATGTGTATCTGGCGGAGTTCCATGCGGGAAAAGGGCATCTGGAACAGCTGGCGGAGTTGGACAATCGCTTCCACGATATCATGTATGAGGCCTGCGACAGCAAGATATTGGAGCATCAGCTAAAGGATTTTCACAGCTATGTGCTGCGGGTGCGCAAGAAGACTCTGGCAAACGTGAACAGGGGACCGAAGTCCAATGAGGAGCACAAGGAAATCATGGAGGCCATCAAGGCAGGGAACGGTGATCTGGCAGAGCAGCTGGCCCATCAGCACATGATAAATGCCTACGAGAATATGGTCAGGAACGGCCTGCACGAGGCGTATGCCTGAGAAGAGCGAAAACATTGATTGGAGGGAAAATATGGGTAAGATAGAAATGACGACTCCCTTAGTGGAGATGGATGGCGACGAGATGACAAGGATTCTCTGGCAGATGATAAAGGATGAACTGCTGCTGCCCTATATCAATCTAAAGACAGAGTACTATGACCTGGGGCTGGAGCACCGCAACGCCACAAACGACCAGGTCACCACGGACTCCGCCAACGCCACGCTGAAATACGGCGTGGCCGTGAAATGCGCCACCATTACCCCCAACGGGGCCAGAATGAAAGAATATGACCTGAAAGAGATGTGGAAGAGCCCCAACGGCACCATCCGGGCCATTTTGGACGGAACCGTATTCCGCGCGCCTATTTTGGTGAGAGGAATCGTGCCCTATGTCAAGAATTGGACCAAGCCCATCACCATTGCCCGCCATGCCTATGGGGATGTGTATAAGAATACGGAAATCAAGGTGCCGGGAGCCGGCAGGGCAGAGCTGGTATTCACCGCGGCGGACGGAACCGAGACCAGAGAGCTGATCCATGATTTTACCGGGGCGGGCATCCTCCAGGGGATCCACAATACGGAAAAATCCATTCAGAGCTTTGCGAAAGCCTGCTTTGCCTATGCGGTGGACACCAGACAGGATCTGTGGTTCTCTACAAAGGATACGATTTCCAAGAAATACGACCATACGTTTAAAGATATCTTCCAGGAGATCTATGAGGCGGAATACCGGGAGAAGTTTGAGGAGCTGGGCATTGAATACTTCTACACGCTCATTGACGATGCGGTGGCAAGAGTGATCCGCTCCGAGGGCGGTTTCATCTGGGCCTGCAAGAACTATGACGGGGATGTGATGTCGGACATGGTGGCCACTGCCTACGGAGATCTGTCCATGATGACTTCCGTGCTGGTATCGCCAAGCGGAGTCTATGAGTACGAGGCGGCCCACGGCACAGTGCAGCGCCATTATTATAAGCATCTCAAAGGTGAGGAGACCTCCACCAATTCCATCGCCACTATCTTTGCCTGGACCGGAGCTCTGCGCAAGCGCGGGGAGCTGGACGGCAATGAGGCGCTTGCCGCTTTTGCCGATAAGCTGGAGAGAGCCTGCGTGAAGACCGTGGAGGACGGCAAGATGACGAAGAGTCTGTCGCTGATCTCCACCTGTGAGAACCCTGTCATACTAAACAGCCTGGACTTTATCCGTGCCATCCGGGAGACCTTTGACAGGATGTAAATCAGGAACGGTTCCGGAAACGAAAACAAGAGCTTGGGCATTTTGACCCGTGAGCCGGGATTGCGGATTGGATCCGCAATCCCGCAAGCGCTTAGCCCGGGTACATCGGAGACTTAAAACCGCTTCTCACGTCCAATAGCCGGCCTATGTTTAAGAGGCCCCACCCCTGCCGGTTCCAGGCAAGGCCCAGATCCGTGGCGGAAAACTGCAGTCTCTGCTTGCACTCCTCGTTGGTCATCCCGGGATATTTCTGGAAAGCCAGCGCGGCGGCGCCGGATACCATGGGGGTTGCCATGGAGGTGCCGCTTTTCGCCACATACGGTCTGCCAAGTCCTCTCTGAAAGCGCAGGTTGCAGGAATAGATATCCGTGCCCGGCGCCACCAGATCCGGCTTGCGCACCGGGCTCCCTGAAATGCCTCTGCCGGAATACCGTTCGCAGCTTCTGGGATTCCCCATAGAAAAGCTGCCGTCATAGCAGCCCACTGTCACCACACATTTGCCGCCTACGGCGGAGATGCTGCCCTCCTTTGGGCCCTTGTTTCCGGCGGCGCATACCACCAGGATTCCCCTGTACCAGAGTTCCTCTATCTTTTTCTGCAGAAGCCATTCCTTTTCCCATTCCCGCAGACTCCCGATTCCCACAGAGATATTCACGATTCTGATGTCATATTCCCGGCGCAGGCCCAGTACCCAGTCCAGCCCCTCCAGCATGGCCTCTGTGGTGCCGTCACCGCGCTCATCCAGTATCTTTCCGACGACCAGCCGCACGCCCGGGGCTATTCCCCGCAGGCGTCCCCCTGAAAGCGCGCCGCTTCCGCACAGGATTCCGCATACATGGGTGCCGTGTCCGCTGTCATCGTATCTGTCTTTTCTATGCCCCACGAAGTCCCGAAAGTGCGCTGTCCTGCCCTGCAGGTCGGGATGGGGGCCGATTCCCGTATCCAGCACGGCCACTGTCACGCCCCCGCCATCCATTCTTTCGGGGACTTCTCCCGCCACCATTTTTCTCACACGCTGCATAATCCAAAAAGCCCTGGCATATACTTTTATCTATTGTATGTCGGGGGTTTGGAATCCGTTCGCTTTCGTCTGCCATATCCGGCTTCCCGTGTGCTCTCCTTTCCGCAGCCGTGTACGGCACCGGGTTGCTGTCAAGGAGAACGAAAAAGGATTTGCGCCAAACGGGAAATTGTTGTAAAATAGCATTGACAGGGATAAATTTTCAGAGAATGGGAGAAGACCGATGGAAGAGAACGCGTACCTCCATGTGGATGGAGAGACTTTAAAGCAGATTGACGAAAAGATGCCGCCCCAGGAGGAGCTGCTGGATCTGGCGGAATTTTTCAAGGTGTTCGGAGACGGCACGCGGCTGAAGATACTGTATGTGCTGTTGAGCGCGGAGATGTGCGTGTACGACATCGCCGCTGTGCTGGGGATGTCCCAGTCGGCGATTTCCCACCAGCTGCGGGTACTCAAGCAGATGGATCTGGTAAAAAACCGCCGGGAGGGCAAGACGATATTTTATTCCCTGGCCGATTCCCATATCGTGACCATTCTCAGCCAGGGGCTGGACCACATCGAGGAGTGAGAAGCGCTATTTTGACGCCGCGGCGTCCTTTGCAGCCTGGAACACTTCATAGCCGCTGCTTCCCAGGGGAGAGTGGTAGATGGTGGAATCATCCCTGAATTCCTGGAAGTATACATACCGTGAGGTCATGTTGATATTGTGGTAGATGCCGTCGGCTATGACCGTCGGATTGCTGCCGTCCGCGCCCATGCATTTCAGGGCAGCGTCCGCCCCGTTTGTCTGGTAGTAGATATACCCGCCGCCTACATTGAAGCATTCCACCCGGTCCTGGGTCAGCACCTCAACCACATTCTCGGTGCGCGAGTAACGGCAGAGTCTGTAATTCTCTGTTACATCCATGTAGTAGAAGTAATCCCCGTCCAGCACAGGATTCCATATATCACCCCGCCAGATTTCCCGCGGCGCGTCCGTGGAGGTGTCCAGCGCATGGAGGAAATGGTTGCCCTGGGTGCCGTTGTAATAGATGATGCCGTTCTCGGCGCATGCGGGGTTGATCAGATAATCAGCCAGCTTTACCTCGTCGGAATTGTCGATCTTCATCTTGTAGAGGGAGAGATCGTCGTTGGAGGCTGTGAGAAAGTACAGGTAATTGTTCACCAGCTGCCCGGTGACCACCACCCGGGTGGTCAGGGAGGCGGCGTTGCTGCCGTTTAGTCTGCAGCGCTGGAAAGTCCGCAGGCCCAGAGCGCCTGAGAAGCCGGAGTCCTCATAGGAGATGCCTGTGTGATAGTAATACAGATATTTGCCCCCGGCCAGGATATTGCGCACTTCCAGGGAATTGAGCCTTTTAAATTCGGTTTCGTCCGGATTCATGGAAAACAGTCCGCCCCCGGGGAAAGAGTTCAGGAAGTAGACAGTGCCGTCGTACTCGCAGAAGCGTCCGTCGTTGTTCAGGTTGCCGGCCGTGTTGCCTACGGTGCCGTCAGGGTTCATGACGACGCGCTGGCTCAGGTAGAGGATGGTCGCAATGCCTGCGATCAGAGCAGCGATGATGATGCCTATTACGATTTTTACGGATTTTTTCAATCTCATGTGGATACCTCCATGCCTGCCCTGGGCGGGCATATGTTTTATTCCTTATATTTTACACCCCTTTTTGCTTGCTATCAAGATTGTTTTGGTATAAGATAGAAAAAAGGTCAAAAAAAGGAGTCGTTTACCATGGACTTAACAAAGCTGAGAGAGCAGATTGACGGCATAGACGAACAGATCGTGGAGCTGTTCGAGCGGCGGATGGACATCTGCAGGGAGGTGGCGGAGTACAAGATCGCCGCGGGTAAAAATGTCCTTGACAAGAGCAGGGAGGCGGAGAAGCTGGCAAAGGTGCGCTCTCTTGCAAGCAGCGAATTCAACGGTTTCTGTATCGTGGAGCTCTTCGAACAGATCATGTCCATGAGCAGGAAGCTCCAGTACCGGCTTTTGATGGAGAGCGGACGGCTGGAGAAGCTGTCTTTCATCGGCGTGGACCAGCTGGACACAGGGAAGGCAAGGGTGGTGTTCCAGGGGGCGGAGGGAGCCTACTCCCAGGCGGCCATGACGGCGTACTTTGGGGACAGCATCGACAGCTTCCATGTGGACAGCTTTCGGGACGCCATGGACGCCATTGAGGAGGGCAGCGCGGACTTTGCCGTGCTTCCCATAGAGAATTCCACGGCGGGTATTGTCAGCGAGATCTATGACCTGCTCCAGGAGTATGAGAACTATATCGTAGGGGAGCAGATTATCAAAATCGAGCACTGTCTGCTGGGCGTGCCGGGGGCTTCCCTGGAGGACATCAGGACGGTCTATTCGCATCCACAGTCTCTGATGCAGAGCTCCAGGTATCTGGCCCTGCGGGACTGGCGCCAGATCAGCATGCCCAACAATGCTTTCGCGGCGAAAAAGGTGGCGGACGAGGGGGACAAGTCTCAGGCCGCCATCGCGGGGGAGCACGCGGGCGCCGTCTACGGACTTGAGGTGCTGCAGCGAAAGGTGAACCATTCCGGCACCAATTCCACCCGGTTCATCATCGTCAGCGGCCATAAGATATTTAAAAAAGACGCGGGGAAGATCAGCATCTGCTTCGAGGTGCCCCATGAGAGCGGTTCTCTGTACCATATGCTGTCCCATTTTATCTATAATCACCTGAACATGACCAAGATTGAGAGCAGACCCATCGAGGACAGAAATTGGGAGTACCGTTTCTTCATCGATTTTGAGGGGAATCTGGCGGACAGCGCCGTGAAGAACGCTCTGAGGGGACTTCGGGATGAGGCCCGGAACATGAAAGTTCTGGGGAATTATTAAAAGACAGAAGTGTAATTAAAAGCGGGAAAAGAGGACAAATGAGAGAGAAAGAGCTGATCGTATACAGGACATTTCAGGAAAAAGACCTGCTGACGGATATGGCGTGGCTGATGTCCCACTATGAGGAGGCGGGGCGCGGGGCATTGTCTGCAGAGGGCAGGCCCTGTGGCATGGAGGCTGTGAGAGCGCTTTTTTACGACTGTATTCACAGATTGGTTGAGTTGGCGGGTACTTACGGATTTCACGGCAATCTGTGGCACTGCTATCTGGCAAACCTCCTGGTGAATCATGAGAACAGCTACAGCCGGGGCTGCGAGATCCGAGGCGGTATCGAGGGAACGATCAATCAGGCGGCGCTGCATGACATTGAGATATTCAAGGAATTCTATGACTATGATTTCGAACCCATGTGTCTTGGGCTGCGGGTGCCGGAATTTCGCATGATCCGGCACTATGAGAGCAGCAGTCTGGAGAGCAAAGTCTACAATACCAGAATCTGCGCGCGTATCTGCAAGCTTGCGGAGGACCTGCGCAGGGACGATACGCCGGAGGACATGAAAGACACGCTCACCCGTTTCTACAGAGAGTACGGGGTGGGGAAATTCGGTCTCCACAAATCATTCCGGATCGTCCACGGGAGCGGAGAGCTGATTCGGCCCATCCTCAACATTGCCCATGTGAAGCTGGACGATCTGGTGGGCTGCGAACTGCAGAAAAAGAAACTCCGGGACAATACGGAGGCTTTCGTCTCCGGGAGAAGGGCCAACAACTGCCTGCTGTTCGGCGATGCCGGCACGGGAAAATCCTCCTGCATCAAGGCCATTGCCAACGAGTACTATGACAGAGGGCTTCGGGTCATAGAGGTGTACAAGCACCAATTCCAGGATCTGAACCAGGTCATCGGCCAGATAAAGGGCCGGAATTATAAATTCATCATTTTTATGGATGATTTAAGCTTTGAGGACTTTGAGATCGAATATAAATATTTAAAGGCAGTCATTGAGGGAGGGCTGGAGAAGAAACCGGAGAATGTACTGATCTACGCTACCTCAAACCGCCGTCATCTCATCCGGGAGAACTACGGCGACAAGACCGAGGACGGGCATCTGCCGGAAATCCGCCAGGACATGCATACCAGCGACACTGTGCAGGAGAAACTGTCCCTGGTGTACCGCTTCGGCGTCACCATTTATTTCGGCGCGCCGGACAAAAAGCAGTTCCAGGAAATCGTGCGGGCGCTGGGGGAGAGAGCCGGGCTGGACGTTCCGCAGGAGGAGCTTTTGACGGAGGCAAATAAATGGGAGCTGTCCCACGGAGGGCTCTCCGGCAGGACGGCCCAGCAGTTCATAGATTATATGATAGGAAGCAGGAGCGGCGGCCTATTGTAAAAGGGGGTGGATAAGATGAGTATCAGGACTTTTGCTGCCATTGATGTAGGCAGCTATGAGCTCACGATCAAGATTTTCGAATTCTCCGGCAAAGACAGCATGCGGGAGATCGACAGGGTCAGTAAGCGCTTGGATCTGGGCTCCGACACCTATGCCATGGGTAAGATCAGCAACGAGAAGATGGATGAGCTGTGCAGGACACTGAAAGATTTCTCCGATATCATGAAAGCCTATAAGGTAGATCACTACAGAGCCTACGGCACCAGCGCTATCCGGGAGATGGAGAACACTATCATCGTGCAGGATCAGATAGCTCAGCGCACGGGTATCAAGGTAGAGACTTTGAGCAATTCCGAGCAGCGCTTTATGGACTACAAATCTGTCGCTTCAAAGGGGGAGAGCTTTCGGAAGATTATCGAGGAGAGGACGGCGATTCTGGACATCGGGGGAGGCAGCATTCAGCTGTCTTTGTTTGACAATGACACACTGGTCTCCACCCAGAACGTGCGCCTGGGGGTGCTGCGGATTCAGGACTATCTGAACCGCTTCTCAGTAAAGAGCACACAGATGGAGGATGTCATCTGGGAGATGGCCATGGCAAGGCTGGACACCTATGAGAAGCTTTACCTGAAAGACAGGGAGATACAGAATCTGATTATCGTGGACGACTATCTCTCGCCCTGGGCCGTGAAAAAGAGCGGGGGAGACAGCGCAAAGGCCATGCTGGACGCCAAGGATTTCGATACGATCTTCGAGGTGCTGCGCAGCCAGAATCCGGTGCAGATAGCAGCCGCCATGGATATTCCTCAGGAGAGGGTGCCCTTGGTGTTCATCAGCGCGGTGCTGATCAAATGCATTGCGGAGCTGATGGGGGTGAAGCTCATCTGGGCGCCGGGGGTGACGCTCTGCGACGGCATTGCCTATGAATACGCGGAGAAGATCAAGATGTTCCGGGGGGAGCACGACTTCGAGGAGGACATCATTGCCTGCGCTTTCAATATCAGCAAGCGCTACATGGTGAGCAGAAAGCGTTCGGAGACCCTGGAAAATATCACCACCACCATCTTCGACAGCATTAGACGGGTGCATGGGCTGGGCAGGCGGGAGCGGCTCTATCTGCGGCTTGCGGCGATCCTGCACGATTGCGGGAAGTACATAAGCCTGGTGAATACCGGAGAGACCTCCTACCAGATCATCATGGGTACGGAGATCATCGGCCTGTCCCATCAGGAGCGGGAGATTGTGGCGAATGTGGTGCGGTTCAATCACAGCAGATTCGTCTATGACGTACAGTTTATCGGCAGCCTGGAGCGGGAGGCTTTTCTGGTGGTGGCCAAGCTGACGGCCATCCTGCGCCTGGCCAGCTGTCTGGACAGGAGCCACAAACAGAAGCTGAAAGGTCTCAAAGCGGCGCTTAAGGACGGTAAGCTGGTTCTGACCGTGGATACCCAGGAGGATATCATTCTGGAAAAGGGCTTCGTGGAGGTGAACGCGGAATTCTTTCAGGAGGTATTCAGCGTGGAGCCGGTGCTGAAGCAGAGAAAAATATTTTGAGTATAGGTGAAGATTATGGGAGAAATCGATTTTTATAATCCGGAATATTATACAAACAGGGAACTGAGCTGGATACTGTTCGACCACAGGGTGCTGAACGAGGCCAGGGACAAATCCATGCTTTTATTCGAGCGGCTAAAATTCCTGAGCATTACCGCCTCCAATCTGGACGAGTTTTTCATGATCCGGGTGGCCTCTCTGTGGGATATGGTGCATGCCAGGTACCAGAAGCCGGACATAGCCGGGCTGACGCCGAAAGAGCAGCTGGATCTGCTAAGCGTGGCCATCCACGAGCTGGTGGATCTGCAGTACTCCACCTATAACCGCTCTCTGGTGCCGAAGTTAAAGGGGAACGGCCTGCAGATTGTGGGCAGGCATGAGGAGCTGACCAAGAAAGAAAAGGTCTTCGTGGACAAATATTTTGAGGAGAACGTGTATCCGGTGCTGACCCCTATGGCGGTGGACTCCTCCAGGCCTTTTCCGCTGATTCGGAACAAGACGCTGAACATCGCGGCCCTGGTGCAAAAGAAAGAGAGCGGCGAGGAGCTGGAATTCGCCACGGTGCAGGTGCCCAGCGTGCTCAGCCGCGTGGTGGAGCTGCCGGCTGAGGGAAAAGGCAGGAAGATTATCTTCCTGGAGGAAATCATTGAGCGGAACATGCATAAACTGTTTCTGAACTATGACATCGTGTGCGCCTACCCGTTTAGGATTATGCGAAACGCCGACCTTACCATCGAGGAGGACGAGGCGGCGGATCTGCTGAAAGAGATCGAAAAGCAGCTGAAAAAGAGACAGTGGGGGGAGGCCATCCGGCTGGAGGTGGCGGCTCGCTGCGACAAGAGGCTGCTGCGGATTCTGGAGGAGGAGCTGCACATTGAGGAGGAGAATCTCTATGTGATAGACGGGCCCCTGGATCTGACCGTGCTGATGAAGATATACGGTCTGGAGGGCTTTGACCATTTAAAGAATCCGAAATATACGCCCCAGCCGGTGCCGCAGCTGCCGGCAGGCTGTAATATCTTTGACGAGATCCGAAAGGGGGATGTCCTGCTGCATCATCCGTACCAGACCTTTGAACCGGTGGTGGACTTCATCCGCCAGGCCGCAAAGGATCCGGAGGTTCTGGCCATCAAGCAGACCCTGTACCGGGTCAGCGGCAATTCCCCCATCATCGCGGCGCTGGCTTTGGCCGCCGAGAACGGCAAGCAGGTGTCCGTGCTGGTGGAGCTGAAAGCCAGGTTCGACGAGGAGAACAACATCGTCTGGGCCAGGATGCTGGAGAAAGCGGGCTGCCATGTTATCTATGGTCTGGTGGGACTTAAGACCCACAGCAAGATTACGCTGGTGGTGCGCAGAGAGGAGGACGGAATAAGACGGTATGTCCATCTGGGCACGGGCAACTATAATGACGCCACGGCCAAGCTTTATACGGACATCGGTCTGTTCACCTGCTCCGAGTCCATCGGGGAGGACGCCACGGCCGTATTCAACATGCTGTCCGGGTATTCGGAGCCTCTGGTGTGGAATAAGCTGTCGCTGGCTCCGCTGTGGCTGAAGAACCGCTTCCTGTACCTGATCGACAGGGAGAGGAAATTCGCCTTGGAGGGAAGAGCTGCACGCATCATCGCCAAGATGAACTCGCTGTGCGATCAGGATGTGATAGCGGCGCTTTACAGCGCGGCTTCCGCAGGTGTGAAGATTGACCTGATCGTGCGGGGAATATGCTGTCTCAGGACTGGCATCAAGGGCGTCAGCGAGAATATCACGGTGCGCTCCATTGTGGGAAATTTCCTGGAGCACGGCAGGATATTCTATTTTGAGAATGACCAGAACTACGAAATCTATTGCGGCAGCGCGGACTGGATGCCCAGAAATCTGGAGCGCCGGGTGGAGATCCTGTTCCCGGTGGACCGGCCTGAACTCAAGGAAAAACTGCTCCGCATTTTGCAGTGCCAACTGGACGACAATGTAAAGGCCTCTGTGCTTAAGCCGGACGGGGCCTATACAAGGGCCAGCAGGAGAGGAAAGCGGGCGTACTGCTCCCAGGAGGCGTTCTGCGAGGAGGCCGTGGCCCAGGCGAAACGGATGCAGAGAGAGGAAGAGCAGATGACAAGGACATTCATCCCGGAGACAAGCCATGAAAAGTGAGACGAGGATTATACTGGCCTCGGCCTCGCCCCGCAGGAGAGAACTGCTTGAGCAGATCGGGATCGGGTTTGAGGTGATGGTCAGCGATGTGGAGGAAAAGGTAAGCTCCTCGGAGCCCGCGCAGGTGGTGGAGGAACTGTCTGCCCAGAAAGCTTTCGCGGTGCTTGAGGCAATGGGAGAGAGCAGAGAGGACGTGCTGGTCATCGGAGCGGACACCGTGGTGGCTCTGGAGGGGCAGATACTGGGCAAGCCGCAAAGCCTGGAAGAGGCGGAAGAGATGCTGAGGCGCCTCTCCGGGAAGACCCATGGGGTGTATACGGGCGTGACGGCATTGTACCGTCCGGGAAGCGGCCGGGAGACCGAAGCCTCGGACGGCTGCGCAGAGGGCGGCCGCAGGATACGGCGCAGGACTTTCCATGAGAAGACAGAGGTGACTTTTTTCTCCCTGACGGCGGAGGAGATTGCGTTCTATCTGTCTTCCGGAGACTGCATGGATAAGGCCGGAGCTTACGGCATACAGGGTATTTTTGCCAGATATGTGGAAAGAATTGCGGGAGATTACAATAATGTAGTGGGACTGCCGGCAGGCAGGCTCTATCAGGAAGTAAAGGAATGGCTCAGATGATAAAAAAAGCAGTGATATTTGATTTGGACGGGACGCTTTCCGATTCCATCCACAGCATAAAATACAGCGGCGACAGAACAATGGAGAGGTTCGGATACGGCCCATTTTCCGAGGAACAGTACAAATACTTTGTGGGGGACGGAGCGGCGAATCTGGTGAAGAGGGCTCTGGCAGCGGGAGGAGATACGGCGCTGGCGCATTTTGAGGAGGCTTACGCCCTGTACAGGGAGATCTTCAGGGAAAACTGTATGTACAGGGTGCGGCCTTACGAGGGCATTCCGGAGCTTCTGGCCGCGTTGAAAGCGCAGCATGTGAAGATCGCGGTTCTCTCCAACAAGCCCCATGCGGAGACGGTCAATGTGATAGAGACTTTGTTCGGAAAGAGCTTCTTTGACGTGATTGAGGGCCAGAGAGAGGGTATGCCGATCAAGCCGAGTCCGGAGGGCGTATTCCGCATCCTGGAACAATTGGGCCTTGGGGCCGACGAACTGCTGTATCTGGGGGACACGGCCACGGACATGTCCACCGGGAAAGCGGCGGGGGCGTTTACCGTGGGTGCGCTCTGGGGCTTCAGGGACAGACAGGAGCTGGAGGAGGGCGGCGCGGATGCTGTAATCGAATATCCGCTAGAACTGCTCCGTTTTACATGATTGCGGGACATAAAAAATTCTATGCAAAAAGTAGAATTTTGGAGAGAATTTTTGGTTAGATTTTGGAAAAATCAGAGGAATCATAGAATATATTGACACAGACATGTAATCGTATTATCATGTAAATTAGATCGATCTTCATTAATTCAGAGGAGGACAGAAAAATGCAATTTGACGATGATGTATTGGAGTGCTTTTTGGAAAAACAGCTGCAGTTATTCCCTGAAAAGGTGGCGGAAACCCTGGAAGAGGCGGAAGATTTTCTGGAGGACTGCATGGCCGTGGTGGTGGATTCCGTGGAAGAAGTGCTTGCATACTTCGAGGAGGAGGGCATCGACACAGAGGGCGTCATGGATGAAGAGATACTGGACGCGGACGAAGTCTTCGACATCGGCGATGGCAGATATCTGATTGTGGAAGGGTAAAGCGGCATAGGGGATAAAAAAGAGGCATTCGCGTGGGAGTGCCTTTTTTTCTTTTATAGGATTGTGCGCTCTATGAAATAAACCCTCCGGGGGATGCGCATGCAAATACAGCGGAAACCGCCGCTTAAAAGCGTTGTGCATGCGGCACAGAATCCCGCAATAGGAATTCCTGTCTATGGGATTGCCTGTTTGATGTCTTTCAGAACAGATTGGGGAACATAGAGACTTCCGTAGCCTGTCCCCAGGTCCAGCCCGGGCTTATTGGCACCGTGGAAATCGCTGCCGCCGCTGATAAGCAGGCTGTATTTTTTTGCCAGTCTGCGCATTCTGCGCTCGTCTGCCGCCGTATAGGTACTGTAAACGGCTTCCAGACCGATCAGTCCGGCCCCGGCCAGCCGCTCTGTCATGGCGTCCAGCTCCTCATCGCTCATGTGATAGAGAATCGGGTGGGCCAGAATGGGAACGCCTCCTGCGGATAAAATCAATTCCACCGCGTCTCCAGGCGTCACCTTTTCCCGGGGGACGAAGCAGGGACAGTGATCGCCTATATAGCGGTCAAAAGCCTCGGACATGGTTTTCACATAGCCGTGTTCCAGCATGAACTTGGCGTAATGGGCCCTGGTGATGACCGCGTCCGGGAATTCCGACAGCAGGGCTTCATAGGTGACGGAAATACCCGCTGACTGAAGCAGGCGGCACATCTTTTGATTCCGCAGGACCCGGGAGTCCACAAAATCCTGCAGGCGCCGGCGGAAAGCCATATTCCCGTAATCAATGTACAACCCCACGATGTGGATATCCTGTTTTCGGTATTCCGTGGAAAATTCGATCCCGGGAATGACTTCGGGGACCGGCCCAGGCCCAGGGCTGTGCAAGGAGCTTCCCGGGCTTTTCGCCCGGTCTGTCTCCAGGCTTTCCGCATACCGGATGGCTTCCTCCAGTCCGTCTATGGTATCATGGTCGGTGAGAGCAAAGGCGGCAAGCCCTTTTTCCCGGGCGTAATCCACCAGCTGCGTGGGTGTAAAGCTCCCGTCAGAGCGATTGGAATGTACATGTAAGTCTACTGCCGGCATATGGTCCCCCTTTGATCCGTCTCTCCTGTCTTGCGTCATGTCCGAGCCACTTGGCCGTTGTCTTTCGTCACGTCCGAGTTCCCAGGCCGTTGTCTTTCGTCACGTCCGAGTTCCCAGGCCGTTGTCTTGCGTCATGTCCGAGCTTCTTGGCTGTTGTCTTGCGTCATGTCCGAGTTTCCGGCCGCTGACATCCGCCATGCCTGAGCTTCTTGGCCGTTGTCTTGCGTCCAGTCCGGGCTTTTCCGGCCGCTGACTTCCGTCATGCCTGAGCTTCCCGGCCGCAGTCCCGTTTCTCAGTCCTCGTCCTCTTTCTGGGCGGTGAAGATCGTGCGCTTTCTCGCCATCTCGTCGTTTGCCAGATATTCGTCATAGGTGGTGATCTTGTCGATCATATGGCCGTCCGGCAGCAGCTCTATGATGCGGTTGGCCGTGGTCTGCACGAACTGGTGGTCATGGCAGGAGAATAAGGCCACTCCGGGGAACTTGATCAGGCCGTTGTTCAGCGAAGTGATGGACTCCATGTCCAGATGGTTGGTGGGCTCGTCCAGCACCAGGCAGTTGGCGCCGCTGATCATCATCTTAGACAGCAGACAGCGGACTTTCTCGCCTCCGGAGAGCACTTTCACCTTTTTGACCCCGTCCTCCCCTGCGAAGAGCATCCGGCCCAGGAAACCTCTCACATAGGTCACGTCCTTGACCGGAGAATAGCCGGTGAGCCATTCCGCGATGGTCATGTCGTTGTCGAATTCCTCCGTGCTGTCCTTGGGGAAATAGGTCTGGGAGGTGGTGACGCCCCATTTATAATGCCCATCGTCCGGTTCCATCTCGCCCATGAGGATCTGGAAGAGCGTGGTCTTGGCCAGCTCCTGGCTTCCTACGAAAGCAATCTTGTCGTCATGTCCGGCCACGAAAGAGATATCGTCCAGGACTTTTTCACCGTTTATGGTCTTGGACAGATGCTCCACCGTAAGCACTTCGTTTCCGATCTCCCTGTCAGGCCGGAAGTCGATATAAGGGTATTTACGGCTGGAGGGCCTGATGTCGTCCAGCTCGATTTTCTCCAGGGCGCGCTTTCTGGAGGTAGCCTGCTTGGACTTAGAGGCATTGGCGGAGAAGCGGGAGATGAATTCCTGCAGCTCCTTGATTTTTTCTTCCTTTTTCTTGTTGGCTTCTTTCATCTGGCGCACCAGCAGCTGACTGGACTCGTACCAGAAATCGTAATTGCCCGCGTAGAGCTGTATCTTATTGTAATCGATATCCGCGGTGTGGGTGCACACCTTGTTCAGGAAATACCGGTCATGGGACACCACGATGACCGTATTCTCAAAGTCGATGAGGAAGTCCTCCAGCCATGCGATGGCATCCAGGTCCAGATGGTTGGTGGGCTCGTCCAAAAGCAGTATGTCCGGATTGCCGAACAGGGCTTTCGCCAGCAGCACCTTTACTTTCAGGCTGCCGTCCAGATCTTTCATGACGGCATAATGCAGCTCCGTGCCGATGCCTAAACCATTGAGGAGCATGGCGGCGTTGGATTCCGCTTCCCAGCCGTCCATCTCCGCGAACTCTGCCTCCAGATCGCTGACCCGGATGCCGTCCTCATCGGAGAAATCCTCCTTGGCATAGATGGCATCTTTTTCTTTCATAATTTCGTACAGGCGCGCATTGCCCATGATGACCGTATCCATGACGGGATATTCGTCGTATTTAAAGTGATCCTGCTCCAGCACGGAGAGACGCTGTCCGGGGGTGATGACGACGGTTCCGCTGGTGGTCTCCAGATTGCCTGAGAGAATCCGCAGGAAAGTGGATTTACCGGCGCCGTTAGCGCCGATGACGCCGTAGCAGTTGCCCTCGGTGAACTTGATGTTCACATCCTCGAATAATGCTTTTTTTCCGATTCGCAAGGTTACGTTATTTACACTGATCATTCTGACTCCTCCAGGTTTTTCTTATCTCTATCATTATACACAATATGCCCGATTTATCAAGGAAAATCGCACATGAGGCAGGCCGAATATTCGACTGTGGGCGGAGGGGTGTAAGTTTGTGCAAGTTGTTGCCGACAGAAAATCAGGCATTGACAAATTGCACGAAATTACCTGTTATAACCAAAATTGGCAGATTTTGGCTTGCTATTCCACTGTCAAATTGTTACAATAGAATTTAGATAACAGAATCCAAAGCGGATTCCGTTAGTTTTATATTTTTGTCCGAGACAGCCATATTCATGACTGTCTAAAACTAATTCAGAAAGGGAGAGATTGCGATGAAAAAATGGGTTTACTTGTTTACGGAAGGAAACGCTGACATGCGTGAGCTTCTCGGCGGCAAGGGCGCGAATCTGGCAGAGATGACCGGCCTTGGCCTTCCTGTTCCGCAGGGCTTTACGATTACCACGGAGGCCTGTACGCAATATTATGAAGACGGGAGAGAGATCAACGAGGAGATTCAGAGTCAGATTAATGAATACATCGTTAAGATGGAAGAGATTACCGGCAAGAAATTCGGCGATCAGGAGAATCCGCTGCTGGTATCCGTCCGCTCCGGCGCAAGAGCTTCTATGCCCGGCATGATGGACACGATTTTGAACCTGGGCCTGAACGAGGACGTGGTGAATGTCATCGCCGAGAAATCCGGCAATCCCCGCTGGGCATGGGACTGCTACAGAAGATTTATCCAGATGTACTCGGACGTGGTCATGGAAGTGGGCAAAAAGTATTTTGAACAGCTCATTGACGCCATGAAAGAGAAGAAAGGCGTGAAACAGGACGTAGAGCTCACCGCTGACGATCTGAAAGAGCTGGCGGGACAGTTCAAGGCAGAGTACAAGGCCAAGATCGGCAATGCTTTCCCGGACGATCCCAAGGAGCAGCTCATGGGCGCTATCAAGGCCGTGTTCCGTTCCTGGGATAACCCCCGTGCAAACGTATACCGCAGGGACAACGACATTCCTTATTCCTGGGGTACGGCAGTAAACGTACAGTCCATGGCATTCGGCAACATGGGCGACGACTGCGGTACAGGCGTTGCCTTTACCCGTGACCCTGCAACAGGCGCAAAGGGCCTCTTCGGAGAGTTCCTGACCAATGCACAGGGTGAGGACGTGGTTGCAGGTGTCCGTACACCGATGAAGATTTCCGAGATGGCGGACAAGTTCCCCGAGGCTTTCGAGCAGTTTAAGGGCGTGTGCGACAAACTGGAGTCTCATTACAGAGACATGCAGGACATGGAGTTTACCGTGGAGCATGGCAAGCTGTACATGCTGCAGACCAGAAACGGCAAGAGAACTGCCCAGGCTGCCCTGAAGATTGCCTGCGACCTGGTGGACGAGGGCATGCGCACAGAGCAGGAGGCGGTGGCCATGATCGATCCCCGCAACCTTGACACCCTGCTCCATCCTCAGTTCGATGCGGCTGCCCTGAAAGCTGCCACACCTGCCGGCAGAGGACTGGGCGCATCTCCCGGCGCTGCCTGCGGCAAGATCGTGTTCAGCGCGGAAGATGCTGAAAACTGGGCCGCAAGAGGCGAGAAAGTGGTTCTGGTTCGTCTGGAGACCTCTCCCGAAGACATCACCGGCATGAAGGCTGCACAGGGCATCCTGACCGTCCGCGGCGGCATGACTTCCCACGCGGCAGTGGTTGCCCGCGGCATGGGAACCTGCTGCGTATCAGGCTGCGGCGACATCGCCATGGACGAGGAGAACAAGAGATTCACTTTGGCAGGCAAGGAATACCATGAGGGAGACTATATCTCCATCGACGGCACCACCGGCAATATCTATGACGGAAAAATCCCTACCGTGGATGCTACCATCGCAGGCGAGTTCGGCAGAGTCATGGCATGGGCCGACCAGTTCAGAACTCTGAAAGTAAGGACCAACGCTGACACACCCAGCGATGCCAGGAAAGCCCGTGAGCTGGGTGCCGAGGGTATCGGCCTTTGCCGTACCGAGCATATGTTCTTCGAGGAGGACAGAATCGCTGCTTTCCGTGAGATGATCTGCGCGGATACCGTAGAGGAGAGAGAGGCTGCCCTGGAGAAGATTCTGCCTTACCAGCAGAGCGACTTCGAGAAACTTTACGAGGCTCTCGAGGGATATCCGGTCACCATCCGTTTCCTGGATCCCCCTCTTCACGAGTTCGTTCCCACCGAGGAAGCGGACATCGAAAAGCTGGCTCAGGCACAGGGCAAGACCGTAGAGGAAATCAAGAACATCATCGCAAACCTGCATGAGTTCAACCCCATGATGGGCCATAGAGGATGCCGTCTGGCAGTGACCTATCCTGAAATCGCCAGGATGCAGACCAAGGCTGTCATCCGCGCTGCCATCAATGTACAGAAAGCCCATGCCGGCTGGAAAGTGAAGCCCGAGATCATGATTCCTCTGATCTGTGATATCAAGGAACTGAAATGTGTGAAGAAGATGGTGGTGGAGACCGCCGACGCGGAAATCGCCGCTGCCGGAATCGATCTGTACTATGAAGTGGGTACGATGATTGAGATTCCCAGGGCTGCGCTGACCGCTGACGAGATTGCGTCGGAAGCTGACTTCTTCTGCTTCGGCACCAACGACCTGACCCAGATGACATTTGGCTTCTCCCGTGACGATGCAGGTAAGTTCCTCACCGCTTACTATGATTCCAAGATTCTGGAGAACGATCCATTTGCGAAGCTGGATCAGAACGGCGTAGGCAAGCTCATGGAGATGTCCATCAAACTGGGCAAGCCCGTAAATCCGAAGATGCATATCGGTATCTGCGGCGAGCATGGCGGGGATCCTTCTTCCGTGGAATTCTGCCATAAGATTGGACTGGATTATGTGTCTTGTTCGCCTTTCAGGGTACCTATTGCCAGATTGGCGGCGGCGCAGGCGGCTATTTCCAATTGATGCCATAGGAATTTGGGTACGAACAGGCAAAAGTATTGAAGAATGGCTTAAAATCAAGGGATTTTGAGTGTAGAGGGGTTCGCCGGAGCGGTCGGTGGGCCTCTCTTTTTTGCGTTTTTGATGCCGCTGATAGGATGGCGATTGGGGCAAAAATCGTACTATCAGGCAAAAGTCAGCAGTTTCCGTGATAGTATTTGAGTTTTGCGTGAAAATATAGGGGTTTCCGTGTTTGTTTGGGGTTTCGCCTGTTTGTAGAAAAATGCTGTTGAAATATGGGGATGTGATACAAACATGGAAATTGCCTGTTATTACAGAAACCTGCTTGGAGTTTTCGTGAGAGATTGCAAAATTTATAGTGTGCCATTGAACTTTTACAGATAGGTACAAATAGCAGAAGAGACTGATTAGTAAATTTATTTGTCGAAAGAGGGGAAAACTAATGAGAGATTTTTTACAAAATCCTTGGGTATGTGGTATAGGTGGAGGGATAATTAGTGGAATTATAGTATTTTATATTACAAAATGGTTGATGGGGAAAAAAGATAACAGTATGTATTTACGTCAAATTCAAAGTGCAAATACAGAAGTAATTTCAATTTTAAAGCCGTATATTGCTGACAATGGTTTACCAAATGAAAAAATTATGTCGGCAATAATTGCGTCTACGGCACGAAAATATGGTGTGGAAATTAATGAATTGTATAAGATAAAAGTATTCTGTGAAGAACTTATAAAAGAGATTGTCGAGAATGTATATGTGTCAAGTGAAAAGAAAAAAGAATATACTGATCAATTGGCGGATTACATAAATAATATATCGATTGATGGAAAAAAAGAAATGGAAGTAGTTAGCGAAGCTAAAGAAGTTGTGACAAGGAAGGATATAGGGGATAGATATAGGAATCTTTTAAGTGCAACTTTAGCCTTGATGTCAATGCTTATTACTATTTTTGCATCATTACTTATGGCTGTGAAAGATACAGAAAATATGATGCAAAGTCTATTTATTGATAGAGAATGGTATATGTTTTTGGTGATATTAACGACTACACTTTTTTCAACAGTTCCACTAATGTGTACTATCATGTTGAAAGAACTTAGAAAAAAGCGCGAACGTAGAGAAGAAAAGCAACTAAGGAAAATAGAAGAGGAAGATCGTGATAATAGCGAATCGAATGAGAAGTAAATATTTCACAGTAGATTTAACACTTTCTTTGAGATATTTTTAGAAGGATGATAACCGGGAGGTATTATATGAATAGCAGGGATGATTTTTCTCAAAAGGTAAAGGACATATTATGCGAACGGGTAGGAGGAAAGTGCTCGAATCCAGATTGTAGGCATGAAACCAAGGGGCCTCACAGTGATTCAAAAAAGCGGGTATCAATAGGACAGGCTGCACATATAACAGCAGCGTCCAAAGGAGGACCAAGATATAATCCCAATATGACTTCTGAGCAAAGAAGAGATATAGAGAATGGAATTTGGTTATGTGATTCATGTGCGAAAATGATTGATAGTGATGAAAGTCAATATCCGGTAGAGTTATTAAAAATGTGGAAAAGCATGGCTGAATATGAGCAATATTGTGCTATTAACCGGAAGGCAAATTTGCTAGAAAGAAATTGTGAATTTGAAAACAGGAAAAAAGTTGCATGTAGAAAAGTCAAGGAGGCAATAGATAATCTACATAATACCTTATATTATGCATATGAATATTGGAAATTAAATTTTGCGGATCGTTTTAAGAGTTATGATTTAGAAAATGAGTTAGACAATCATTGGGAACTCTACCGAACTAACTTAGAACAAATTTACGCTTATGAAGAAAAGCAAGAAATTCTACATGCTATTATAGCCGAATATGCGTTAGATTTGGGAGCTGAATTGTGTAATGAAATAAATGGGTATTGCAATTTACTAAAGTTTGTTTATCAAAGTGATACTTGTGGAATATATAACAATTATTGGAGATGCTTTTTTGAAATGCTTTCTGAGAATATTAATTCACTTGTTAGTCGTAAAGAGACTATTGATGTTTTATTACATCAGAGATATTCAGTATAAAAAATAATGGAATGTGATTTGTGGGTAAGTAAAATAGCAGAGGATTTAGCCGAATTGTCTGCAAATGCTGTTGAAAATTGGGCGATATTGTCGAATCTTGTCAGGGTGTCTTAGTTTCCGGCAGATACGGACACAGAAAGCTCACAAAGACCGTAAACACGGCACTTTCGGCACTACATAGCTTTCAAAGTTACATTATTTCCGTGTGCTTTTAGGGGCATTTTTACATTAGCGAGGGTGCGAATGGTTGTTCTGGGGTTCTTTTGCCTGATAGTTTATACTCGTAGGCAAAAGTCGGATATTATCACGGAAACTCGGATACTCGCACGGAAACTGCTGTACTATCACGCAAAAGTCGATACTCGCAGGCAAACCCCTTATACGAACACGGAAACTGCCCGTGAGTTTTCGTGTCTGTATAAGGGTTTCCGTGATTGTATAAGCAGTTTTCGTGATAGTACACATAAAAATGATAAAAATATCTTGCAAAACTGTTTTTTCTTAAAAACATTTTTATTCAGCGCAAAGCTCTACCAATACAATCTCCGG
>JAAWOU010000060.1 GCA_022799755.1 Lachnospiraceae bacterium | reverse complement strand
AGTGGCTCAGTTGGTAGAGCGCCACCTTGCCAAGGTGGAAACCGCGGGTTCGAGTCCCGTCTATCGCTCTTCTTTTTATGTAGCGGAATCCCATAAAATGTGGGGTTCCGCTGTTTTTGTGTGTCTAAAATTCTGTAGACAGATGTAGACAGTAGGCTACACTGGGAGCCGGGTATGCATACTTCATAAATCATTGCTCCTTTCCGTGTAATCTATATTATTTGCTCGGGGCAGTGGGTTATTTCAGCCCTGCTTTTCTAAAGTATTTTCGCATGCAAGGATCAGGCAGCTGCAGAACCGAAAAGCAGTTCTGCAACAAGCCTCACATCTTATACAGCGCACATAAGTCCATACATAATCACACATATCAATAAGCTGATTATGCTCGCTTTATTTGTCTTATAGTTGGTATTTGCAGGATTCCATTTTTTTATTTTGCTATTTTCTATTAAAAATCCTGTTGTGGCGCTCATTACGCCCAAAATCAACAATCCGCATATTTTCATTGCAGGCAGTGTATTATTCTCAATTCCTTTTGCTTCAAATACGATACCTGTTATTCCGATTCCCGCACATAATAGCAAAACATATATCGCAATTACCGGAATACTGCGTTTGGCACGTTTCTTGTCCTCTTCTCTGCAATAGATTTTATCTGTCATTTTGTAGTTGCTCATCGCTATACTTGCCGTAAAATTCAATATATATACAGCCAACAGAACGCCATTGAACCATTGCATTTTCAAATTCACTGCATTTGTCACGCAAAACAGGAAAATAAATACAGTAGACAAGATTCCGATATGCAGGTCAATCTGTACCAGCAGTTTCTTCACTTCACAAATGTTATACGATATCCTGTCATCAAATCCTGCAATCCCGTTAAAAGAATTATTTTTGACTGCATTGGAAAAATAAATATGCAGGAACAGTTGTATCGGGATACACAGGATAAACATACAGATGAATATCCCAAGGCTGAAAATATCCGTGAATGCACTGTGAAGTATATAGGCCAAAATACATAAAACAGATATTCCTATCAGAATCCACGGCATTTTTCCCATTGATACTTCGCCTTGCGTTGATGATTCCTCCCTGTTCCCATTCCCCAGCAGTGTATCAACATCAACTTCAAACAACTGCGCTAATTTGATCAGATTGTCTGAGCTTGGTCTGGAAGTATTCGCTTCCCATTTGGTTAC
The DNA here is from genome assembly GCA_022799755.1 of Lachnospiraceae bacterium. GTDB lineage: Bacteria > Bacillota > Clostridia > Lachnospirales > Lachnospiraceae > Acetatifactor. The sequence continues at coordinate 22,982 of JAAWOU010000060.1, read as the reverse complement.
AGCCTGGCGGCTGACCTCCAGATATTCAGAAACTTTTTCCTGTGACATTCCTTTCTTTTTACGATAGTACACAAGATTTTCCGCAAATTGATTTTCATTCATATTCCGAACCTCCGTCTGATTTTGATAGCAATAATATACCGATTTATCCGGTTACATACTACCAACTATACGGAAATTACAGGCAACTATATGGCAACAATTAGTTGCAGCCGCTGTATGACACTATTCTACCACAAATACAAATGCACTTCCATGTCAATTTGCTTAAAACTTCTTTGTCTTGTATGGGGCCTTAGAACTCTCGAATCTCCAATGTCAAAAAACTGCCCTTGTTTTCCGAAATGTTGCGTCAATTTTGACGTTGCGCTCCTAATATTACGAAATTTTATAAAACGCATATTCTTCTTGTCAGCTATAAAAAATAGTGCTATACTAGATATGTTGTTTAAAAACAAAAATTCAGGAGGAAGAATAACATGAAAAAAGCAAGCAAAATGCTGGTCGTACTGCTGGCCCTTGTTATGGCTCTGACCATATGCGGGTGCGGTGGAAGCGACAACAGCAAAGAATTGGTGGGAACATGGTCACTGGATTATGACATGGCAGATCTTCTGGCCGGAGAGATGGGCGACGAGTATGCGGATTTCAATGCGCCGCTGGTAATCTCCATCTGCTTCCAGTTCAACGAGGACAAGACATTTAGCATGTTCGGTGAGGCGGAGTCTTTCAATGCCAATTTCAACACTTGGGTGGATGAATTCGTGAAATTCAGCACAGAGATGCTCTATACGCAGTTCCAGGATCAGCAGGGTCTGGGCAAAGAAGATGCGGATGCCGTTTTCGAAGAGTCCTATGGCTCGGACATAGAGACCTTTATGCGTTCTCAAATCGAGGAGTCCGTTGATGCCAATGCTCTGCTCAGCGAGATGACCACCAACGGCAAATATGATACATCCGGCAATAAGCTCTACATGGCTGCTGACGGCGAGGAGATCGACAAGAACGCTTATGATCTGTTCACGGTAAGCGGCGATTCCCTGAAGTTGGAGCTTCCCTCAGGCGCTGATCAGGAAGAGATTCTTCCGGGGTTGGCATATCCTCTGACTCTGAAGAAGACCAAATAATCATTTGTGAACCTTACCTCGATTCCATATCTTGGAGGGCTGAGCCTTGGGCGTAGGACTGCGAAACAGCAGCCTGCCCAGGGCTTTTTTGTTGAAAGGGAACAGGGGCCAAAAGTAGCTGAATCCCCCGAATGTAGGCGTGGTGGCCGCGGAGAGCACCACAAGCCCCAGGCTGCTCACAAATCCCCATATGCCGAAAAATCCCGTGCCCGCAATCAGCAGGATCCTGTAGAGCCGGATGGCATCGCTGAATTCCGTATCCGCCATGGACATAGATGCCAGCAGTGTAACGGCAGCGTAGAACAGCACATCCGCGGAGGCCCAGTTCAGGCTCACCGCTATGTCCCCTATGATCAGCCCTCCCACGATGGACAGGGAACCGGAGAACTTCCCGGAGCTCAATGCGGAGGAATATTTGAACAGATCCAGCAGAAACTCCACTGCCAAAATATAGAAAAACAGCCGCTCTCTGGTCATCCCGCTCTCCGTAAGCAGCCCCCATCTTCCTGCCAGCTCCGGCATATAAGCCGTGACCAGCAGATACGCCGGCAGCAGAAGCAGGCTGACCGGAATACACAGAAACCGCACCAGCCGAAAGTAAGTGCCCACGGCCGGACTTTTATAATAATCCTCCGGGCTCTGGGTGAACTGAAAGATCGTGCAGGGAAGAACCAGCACAAGCGGAGAATTGTCCACCAGTATCAGAATATGCCCCTCCATGAGATAACTGCAGGCTACATCGGGCCGCTCTGTCATGCGAATACCGGGCAGCGGGTTCCACCAGTGCCTGTGGACCAGAAGCTCTTCCAGACTCTTGGCTCCCATGGTCAGCGACGTGACCTGCAGGGCATCTATCCTCTCCTCCAGCTTATCCAGCAGCTCTTTATTTTCCGTATTCCGTATATATGCAATCGCCACATCCGTCTTGCTCTCCTCTCCCACGCTGTGCATGGAGAATACGAGCCCCCGGGACCGCACCCTGCGGCGGATCAGATTGGCATTGAACAGCAATGTCTCCACGAAGCCGTCCCGGGCTCCCTTAGTCACCCGCTCCAAATCCGGCTCTGCGATACCCCGGGCCGGATAGGTCCGCGCATCTATGAGAATGGCCCGATCAAAGCCGTCTATGAGTAAAACCGCCGGACCGCTTAAGAGGCTGCGGACGATGTCCTCCCAAGAATCGGACAGGGAGGCCTGGGCATATCCCAGCTTTCCGTCCATGTATCGTACAATGTCCTCTACCCCTGCATCTCTTGTATAGGAAGCATCCTGGAGATCGGAAAAGATCTGCTGCAGGACTTCGGTCTTGCAGAACCCGTTCAGGCCCAGAAAAAAAGCCGGGGTCTCCCCCAGATACAAATGTCTCGTCATAAAATCGAAGCTCTCCCTGATCGGCAGGCACTCTTCGATATAGCGGATATTTTCATCCAGCACAGCGGATAAAGCCATGGCGTTCTTTTCCTTTCAGATGACTAATAGAAGAAAATTTATCGTCCTCTTCATTTTTACCATCTTTCCGTGGCTTATTCCCGATTTATGAAGTTTCTAAGGGGTATATGGAGAAAGTGCTATGTAGGACGAAGGGAGCGTTCCCATGATAGGAACTCCTGCTTCGTCCGGAAGAATCAGTCAGGAATCGTTCGGCGCTGTCTACAGCCAGGGGTCACCAGAAAAGCCACACCACTCCAAGCCCGATCAGCAGGATGCCGGAAACAGGCTCCGCCGCGCAGCCCGCCAGCTGAAGCGCCCTGCACCCTCCCAGCCGGTTGCCGCCTGCCAGAAACAATACGGAACAGGCAAAAGTAGCGATGGCGGCAGGTACAAGCGCAAGACCTGCCAGACTGGCGCTCAGGCCCGCGCTCAGGTTGTTCAGGGACAGAGTCAGACTCAAAGTCACTACTTCCGGCGGACTAAGAGAGCCCACAGCCCCGGCGTCGCAGCCTTGTCCTGTCCTTTCCCCGCAGTCCGCCGCCTTTAAAGATTTGGACGGCTCAGGTCCTTTCATCCGGCTGCTGCGCAGCGCAGAGGCGCCCCACTTTGCGATATAGTAAAGTCCCAAGAGAATCAGGACCAGACTTCCCGCATAGGCGCTGACTGCAGACGGCAGAAGCGCTGCCAGTCGGTGCCCCAGCCCTACGCAGAGACAGGTCGCCAAAAGAGTCACCAGGCTGATGGCCAGATTCTGCCAGAGTTTGATCCGCACCCTGCGCAGCCCAAATCCGATCCCCACCAACAGCGCGTCCAGACTCGCCGAAATCCCAAACAGGAGAGAAGCGATCAGCATAGGAAATCTCCTGCGTCACATAAGTCTCCATTTACTATATTCGGGAGTCGGAAAAAGGGTGTGCCGTCTACGGTCTCCCGGCCGCCGCTTCCTCTATCAGCTGTACGATGGTACGGATGGAGTCCATCTGGCCGCTTTCGTTCATGGCATCCCGAAAGGTCTGCCTGGAAAAATAAAGCTCGTGCACCTTATCCACCAGCAGCTCGGTGGTCAGGTCGTCCTCGCCTATCACAATGGAAAAGCCCTGGGCCTCAAAGGATCTGGCGTTCAGCAGCTGGTCTCCTCTGCTGCTGGCGGCCGGAAGCGGTATCAGAATATTGGGCTTTTTCAGCGCCAGCAGCTCGCAGATAGCGTTTGCGCCGGCCCTGGAAATCACAATGTCAGCCATGGCAAACAAGTCCTTGAGCTCTGTCTTGATATACTCGAACTGCTTATAGCCGGGCGTGTTCAGGAGCAGATTATCCACCTTATCCTTGCCGCAGAGATGGACGATCTGGAAATCTCCCAGCAGGTTGGGCAACGCGGCCCTGACAGCCTTATTCACATTGGCTGCCCCCAGGCTTCCGCCGATGACCATGATCACGGGCGTATTGGCATTGAAACCGCACAGTTCCAGACCTGCCAGCTTATTTCCCTGGGCCAGCTCCGCCCGTATGGGAGAGCCTGTGAGCACGGCCTTATCTTCCGGCAGTAGCTTTAAGGTCTCTGGGAAGTTGCAGCACACTTTCCTCGCCGCAGGGATGCATATCTTGTTGGCAAGTCCCGGCGTCATGTCGGATTCATGGATGATGCAGGGAATATCAAGGGAGGCCGCAGCCCGAACCACGGGCACGGACACGAAGCCCCCTTTGGAGAACACTACATCGGGCCGATATCCTTTCAGGAATTTTCTCGCCTCCGAGAAGCCTTTTATGACCCGGAACGGATCCGTCAGGTTCTTCAGGTCAAAATACCGCCTGAACTTACCGGTGGAAATGCCCGTGTAGGGCAGGTCAAAGTCCCCGATAAGCTTCCTCTCGATGCCGTCGTAAGATCCCACATAGGTAATCTCATACCCTGCTTCCCGCAGAGCAGGAAGCAATGCAATGTTGGGGGTAACGTGTCCTGCGCTGCCCCCGCCTGTCAAAACGATTTTTTTCATAGACAAAGCCTTTCGGAATCAGGATTGAATCATTTCTTCCAGGGCCAGAGCCAGCTGGTCAGGGCAGGAAGTGGGCTTCATGCCACAGCGGATGCCTTTTAAACGGGAGATTGCCTCCTGAGGCTTCATCCCTTTCACCAGTGCGCTTACACCCTGAAGATTGCCGTGGCAGCCTCCCATAAACGTTACGGAGTCGATAAGACCGTCTTTCAATTCGATATCAATCTGCTGTGAGCAGGTTCCATGGGTCTTGTATTTCAGTGAATCCATTTCTTTTCCTCTCCTTATGTTCATTATTAATCTACATTCTAGCAGATTTTTCCTTATTCTGCAATCGCTTTTTACGGCCGGGCGTGTCCGAAAAATAGCTGTTTTCCTGTCATAAAAGCATGGAAAAATGCGACGGAAAAATCTGTAAACCCAGGGACTCTTGCGTTATACTGAAATCATGGCAGGCTTGTCTGCCATATGCTCTGCAAACAGAAAGGAGGCGCATTATGTTTCGCGTATTTCAGGAAGAAAGGCTGATAACGATCGCAATGTTTACCTGTCTGGGAATCAGCATCATCCTTCGGATATTTCTAGGGCTGCTGTACCGGAATATGATAAAGGAGGCCGACAACATGGCCTCTACAAAAAACAGACTGCTGCGGCAGTGCAAGACAAAATTCGCCAGCTGCTATGAGCTCAGCGGCGGAGTGGCAAATATTCCCGTGTTTGTGGACAAGTTCCTGAACCGGATGGCTCTGGGGCATCTGTCTTTCGATACCCTGTACCATCTGTCAGGTCAGATGATGCTCCTGTCCGTGGTATGTTCCGGCGTTGGCGTGTGTAAGAGCATCCTTACAGGACGGACCCTGGGGGACGTGCTGCCTTTCTACATTGCCAGCTTTTTCGGCCTCTATGCCTATTTCAGCATTTCCACGGTGGTGGATGTCAGCGGCAAAAAACGGGTGCTGAAAGTAAATCTGGTAGATTATCTGGAAAACCATCTCTCACCCCGCATTGACATTACCAGGCAGGATATCGAAATGCTCTACGGGGAATCCGTATTCGAGGAAAAACGCGACAACCGTTCCGGCGGCAGAAGCAGACGGCGCAGAAGCGGACGCGGCGCGGTCCTGAAGCCCCAGGAGCAGCGCACCCTGGAGCTGATGCCCATCGGGAACAGGATGGTGGCCGGCGGCGAGGAACTGGCCGATATGGAGCCTGTGCCACCCCAGGCCTCCGAGCAGCCTCCGGCTCCTCCCCTTTCCTCCGAAAGCTCCGTTCTTCCCGATTCCGCCGCCGTCACAGAGGAGGAACTGGAGGCCCTGCTCAAGGAATTCCTCACTTCCTGACAGGTATACTATCTGCTGCTGTTTCCGGGACTGATTTCGTTACGATTCACAGGTAATTCGGTGAAATATTTCGTGCATATTTTGCACGAAAATCACGAGACAGCAGATTTCGGGAAAGTTTTGCAAAATCTGCCAATATATCTTGAATTTGCACATTAACTTTGCTACACTGAATAAGGAAAAAGGGACGGTCCTCTCTGGCTGAACGATAGGTCGAATGTGGGGAGGACGAGAAAATCCCTGGAATTGGAGGATTGATAACATGAGCAGGCAAGTGACGTTTGATTATTCCAAGGCTTCTTCTTTTATCTCACAGGAAGAGGTCGGCTACATGAAAAAGCTGGCGCTGGACGCCAAGGAGGTGCTGGTCTCCAAGAGCGGCGCAGGCAATGATTTCCTGGGCTGGGTAGACCTGCCGGTGGATTATGACAAGGACGAATTCGCCAGGATCAAGGCTGCGGCACAGAAGATTCAAAGCGATTCCGAAGTGCTTCTGGTCATCGGCATCGGCGGCTCCTATCTGGGCGCCAGAGCGGCCATTGAGTTCCTGGGCCACAGTTTCTACAATGTGCTGGGCAAGGAGCAGAGAAAAACCCCCGAAATCTATTTCTGCGGCAATTCCATCAGCTCCACTTATCTGAAGCATCTGATGGATGTGGTGGGGGACAGGGATTTCTCTGTCAATATGATTTCCAAATCCGGCACCACCACAGAGCCAGCCATCGCTTTCCGCGTGTTCAAGGCACTACTGGAAGAGAAATACGGCAAGGAGGGCGCGGCAAAGCGCATCTACGCCACCACGGACAAGGCTAAGGGAAGCTTGAAGCGCGTGGCGGACGAGGAGGGATATGAGACATTCGTAGTGCCCGATGACGTAGGCGGACGTTTCTCCGTCCTGACAGCGGTAGGCCTGCTTCCCATTGCGGTCAGCGGCGCGGATATCGACAAGCTCATGGAGGGCGCGGCCAGCGGACGCAAGCGCGCTCTGGAGAATGATTTCGAGAGCAATGACGCCCTGCAGTATGCGGCGCTTCGCAATATCCTGCTGCGCAAGGGCAAGAGCGTGGAGATTCTGGCCAACTACGAGCCCGCGGTGCACTATGTCTCCGAGTGGTGGAAGCAGCTCTACGGCGAGAGCGAGGGCAAGGATCAGAAAGGAATCTTCCCGGCCAGCGTGGATTTGACTACAGATCTGCACTCCATGGGACAGTTCATCCAGGACGGCGCGCGGATCATGTTCGAGACGGTTCTCAATGTGGAGACCTCCAGGGAGGAGCTTAAGATCGGGGAGGAGCCCGTGGATTTGGACGGCCTGAACTATCTGGCCGGAAAGACCGTGGACTTCGTAAACAAGAGCGCCATGAACGGAACCATTCTGGCCCATACGGACGGACAGGTGCCCAACTTCATGGTGAATATACCCGAGGTGAACGAGTTCTATCTGGGCGAGCTTTTCTATTTCTTCGAGTTCGCCTGCGGCGTCAGCGGATATCTCCTGGGCGTGAATCCTTTCAACCAGCCCGGCGTGGAGAGCTATAAGAAGAACATGTTCGCTCTGCTGGGAAAGCCCGGGTATGAGGCCCAAAGGGAAGAGCTGCTGGCACGGCTGGGACAGTAGAAAGCGCTTTGCCAGAGGACAGAAGCCATAAGTCTGCGGTGTGCCGGCAGGATACCGGACAGACGGTTTTAGGACAGTTTTAAGACGGATTACAAAAATACGGCGGAGTCCGGAAACCCTCAATTGTGAGGAGGTTCGGATTCCGCTTTTTCGTGCGGGGCTGGGGGATGCGGTCTCCGTGCCGCAGTCTCCGTGCCGAGCCGGCCGCTTGCTTTCGCGCGGGCTTCCTCTTTCGCCTTACCACTTTCCCTTTCAGCTTTCTCGGCTCAACTTTCCCTCTCAGCTTTTCGCCTCAGCTTTTCAACTCAGCTTTCCTCCTCAGCTTTTCGACTCAGCTTCCCCCCTCAGCTTTTCGGCTCAGCTTTCCCCCTCAGCTTTTCGACTCAGCTTCAATCTCGGCTTTCCAACTTTTCTCCAACTTTCAGTTTCCGTTTTCGCCATGGCTTTCCACGGCTTTCGGCAAAGCAATATGCCCCGAAAGCAGTTGACAGAAATCCTCATTGCGGATAGAATAGCAGATAGCGGAAATCCTGCAAAACAGGATGTGCCAGATTGGCATGAGCGGCAGAACGCCCAGGGGGGAACGGAAATGAAGATAGTAATCTTGGAACGAAACAGCGTGGGAACGGATGTGTCCGTGGACTGCATCAGCGAGCTGGGAGATGTCACCATTTATGACAACACTGTCACTATAGACGAAATCCGGGAGCGCGTAAAAGATGCGGATATCATCATCGCCAACAAATCCCCCTTGCGGGAGGAAACCCTGCGTGACGCGCCCAATGTAAAGCTGATCTGCGAGTTCGCCACAGGCTTTGACAACTGCGATCTGGACTACTGCAGCTATCGGGGCATTAAAGTAACAAATGTGCGGGATTACTGCACGGCCATGGTGGCGCAGCACACCTTTACCCTGGCTCTGGCGCTGAGCCAGAAGCTGTTCCATTATGACGCTTATGTAAAGTCCGGGGCTTACAGCGCCCAGGACCGCTTCTCCAATTTTGATCTTCCTTTTCAGGAGCTGGAGGGCAAGACCTGGGGTATTGTGGGAATGGGCAATATCGGCAGACGCGTGGCAAAGATCGCGGAGGCTTTCGGCTGCAGAGTTGTCTTTCATTCCATCACGGGAAAAAGCACCTGTGCGGAATATCCCAGGCTGGATAAGGACACACTGCTTGCAGAGAGCGATTTTCTCTCCCTCCATTGCCCCTTAAGTGACCTGTCCAGGAATTTCATAGACAGGGCTGCGCTGCTGAAAATGAAAAAGACCGCGGTACTGATCAATGTAGCCAGAGGGCCGGTGGTGAACAATGCCGACCTGTGCCGGGCCCTGGAGGAGGATCGGATAGCGGCCGCAGGTCTGGACGTGGTGGAAAAGGAGCCTCTGGCCCCGGACAATCCCCTGAGCGGCTTCAAAGACAGCAGCCGCCTTATCATCACACCCCATCTGGCCTGGGCCAGCGTGGAAGCCCGCAGGCGATGTGTGGAGGAGGCTTACCGCAATATTGCAGCTTTCCTGCAGGGAGAAGACAGAAATGTCGTAAATTTGGAAAGTCTTAACCGCTGAGAGCAGCCATACCCCAGGGACCGCCCGGGCCGCGGACGGCAGAAAAGCACACTACCGGATAATGGGAGGAAACCAATGATAGAGAGATGCAAGGCACTGTACAAAAAATATGAAGAAATCATCGTGTACCTGATCGTAGGGGTCCTGACCACCATCGTGGCCTGGACCGCTAAGTTCGTGGCAAATGCGCTGCTGTTTCACAATACCATGTATCCCACCCCCTTTGAGAATGCAGTGCTCAGCACCATCAACTGGGTGGCGGGCGTAATCTTCGCCTATTTTACCAACCGGAGATTCGTATTCAAGAGCAAAAAGCCCATGCGGAAAGAAGCGCCGAAATTCGTGCTCTCCAGAGTGTCCACCTGGATCCTGGACATTGTGGTCATGCAGATTCTCACGGCTATGAACATCAATCTGGTAGCGGCAAGCCTGGTTTCGGCCGTGCTGGTGACGATCGCAAACTATGTTTTCAGCAAGCTGTTTGTCTTTAACAAAAATGCGAAAACGGACGGGCAAAAATAGAGCATCCAAAAAAGGACTTCCGCTCAGGGCAGAAGTCCTTTTATCATTTCCTTTACCAAAGCTGCGGAATGCTTTGCCGCTGCGGCTTCAAAGGTGGGATAATCCATCTGTGCGCTGTCGTCCGCCTTGTCCGAAATGGCTCTTATGATGACAAAGGGCAGGCTGTTCAGATAAGCGCCATGGGCGATGGAAGCTCCCTCCATCTCCGCACAGTCCCCCTGGAACTGTGTGATCAGGCGTTCCTTTACCTCCCTGCTTGAGATAAACTGATCGCCGCTGACCACCCGGCCATACATGACATGGATGTCAGGATTTACTTTTTCACAGGCCTCTTTCGCCAGCTCCATCATCCTTTGGTCCGCTTCGAACTCCCGAAAGCCCATCTGGGGCACCTCCCCCGGCTGATACCCGAAAATCGTGGTGTCCATATCATGATGCAGAGCGTCCTTTGATATCAGGATATCCCCGATGTCAAGGCGGGCGTTGAGGGAGCCCGCCACACCCGTATTGATCACATGGGATACCCGGAACAGATCCGCCAGGATCTGGACACACAGCGCCGCATTCACCTTTCCGATCCCGCAACGAACAATGACTACAGGCACCTCATTTAAGCTGCCCTCGTAGAAATCCATCCCGGCTTTCTTCACCACCGCCGCCACAGTCATCTCTTTCTTCAGCTGTTCTACCTCCAGCTCCATTGCTCCAATAATGCCAATCTTCGCCATATTCTCCTCGTTTCCGCGCAGTACTGCGCCGATGCGCATGTCATACGCTCATATGCGGTATTCTCCGGCGGCTCTCTCCCTGAAAATGTCAATCCGTGCAGGCTTTCTCCTCTGCCAGGTACGCACTACCCCGCAGCCGCATAAACTTTCCTCTGTCCATTCCGCCGGTCTCACAGCCGGTCAGTCCGGATAGATCAGCCGATCGTCTCCTATTCCGTAAAGCACATTCTCCAGATACCGCTTCGCCAGATAATTTGCCATAGGCAGGTTCATGTCCAGACAGTTCCCGCAGTCCTTTGGGGAGGCGCCGGGGACTTCGCCCCGATAGTCCCGGATAAATTCATACATCTGTACCATCAGGGGTACGATATCCCTGGAGCCGTAGTCCCCGGCCAGCAGCAGATAGAAGCCGGTGCGGCATCCCATGGGGCCGAAGTAGATGGTCTTCGAGCCGTACTCCGGATGATTGCGCAGAAAAGTCGCGCCCAGATGCTCGATGGTATGCACTTCTGCCGTGTTCATAACCGGCTCCTCGTTGGGGCTGGTCATGCGCAGGTCAAAGGTAGTGACGGACTCCGCCCCTATGGTATCCCTGCGGGATACATAGACGCCGGGCTGAAGCTTGACATGATCAATGGTAAAGCTTGCTATTTTTTCCATGTGGGTTTCTGTTCCTCTCTTTCATGATATATTTGACAATACACAATTCCTCAAATCCGTGCCTTTCTCGCCGGCCTCCTGCCATTAGGGGCCCGCAGGGAAGCCTGATCCCTATTCTCTATGGAATGCACGACTATGTTCCCGCAGTCACCGTCCGCAGCAGCAGCGCAATGTATCATTTTCAGGCCCCTGCGCGGCTTCTCTGACAAACAAAAAGAGCAGGTGATGGGAATCGAACCCACATATCCAGCTTGGAAGGCTGGTGTTCTACCACTGAACTACACCTGCGTAATACTTATTTATTCATTTCGCGGAATCTGAAACTCGGCTGCTCAGGAGAAACCAATGTATCTCTGTCACAACAATAAATATTTTACACAGAAAGTTCTCCTTTGTCAATACCCTTTGAAAAATTTTTTTAAATTAACGGATGATACCGATAATATTGCAGCAACAGTTTCACTACACGGCTATAGCTGACCGCGCCGTCAGAAATGCCGTTTATCTTCAGATTCGTATCGATGAAAACATCCGCCGCCTTGTCCACCACCTCCGTGTCAATGAGGGCTTTCCGGTTGATCCGATCCCATTCCTCCTGTACCACGAAGACATTGTCCGTCCAAACCTGGTCCTCTACCTCCACCGGCCGGATGCAGGCTGCCGCTTCCTCATACCGGGCTCTGTTCTCTTTCCATTCTTTATAGATGTCGTTGTTCAGGTACACCAACACACTTAAGTAACCGGCATACCGGAAAAAAGCGTCCTCCGACTGTACACAGGCCAGATATCCTATGAAGTTAGCCTCGTCTTCATAGATATAGCCCCGCAGATGAGCCAGCTCATGGCACATGGTGGAGGGAAAATTCAGGATATGCATGACGTCATTGTAATTGGCTTCCATGGAGAAAGGGAAATAATAGCCCTGCATATGCTGCTGGCACATAAAGTCCGAGGCCGCCAGGGCCTTAGGTCTGGGATAATATCCGTCCAGCTGGGGATAGTCCTCTCCCAGCTGCGCCATGAGCTCCCTGGCCATGTCCTCCATGTCTAACGGCGTTCCGTCCCTGCCTGTGCTGCCCGGATACAGCACCATGCCGCTCTCGTCCCGCTCCATGGCATGGCTTAGGCTGTTGCACTGCTGTGCCACCATATTGTAGACACCGATCAGCTCCTCCAGCGTATACTCATTGTCATCCTGGCCGAAATACTGCTCTGAAAAGGTGGAGGCGTGATAGAGAATGAAACAGTTCAGCGTCATCACCAGGCAGACACAGACCAGCACCCATGCGAAGAACCGGTAAAAAGCCCTGCTGAATCTCCCGAGAGCATTCATCCCCCCTGCAGGCGCTGCCGCCATGATCCTGTCCCCGGATATCCCCGGATCATCTTCTCCCCCTGCAGGCGCTCCCGCCATGATCCTGTCCCCGGATATCCCCGGATCATCTTCTCCCCCTGCAGGCGCCGCCGCTATGGTCCTGTCCCCGGATATCCCCGGATCATCTTCTCCCCCTGCGCCGCACTCCTCTGCGCCCGAGACAGGAGCAAAACTCCGGCTCCCCCTCTGGACATAGCAGACCGCCCGCGCCGCCCAGATACCGGCCCAGACGATTCCCAGCAGAACAGCCGCTCCGACCAGTGCCACGCCGGCCCCCAGCAGCCACTCTCCCACGGAAAAGGGAAAGAGACCGCTTACCCGGCCATAGGTATTGACCCACACAGGAAAGATATGAGCGATGTACCAGTCTGCAAAGGCAGTGCTGTTCCATGCCGCCGCGTTCAGCAAAATCACCGCCACCGCCATGGCCAGATACAGCAGTACGCTTTTTCGCATAAGTCTTCTCATGTCCATTCCCTGTCCTCCCCGGTTTTGTCCTCTGGGCCTTTCTTGGGTTCCTGTGAAAAAGATGAACACGCGGGCATGTTCATCTTTTTCGGATATCGCTATAGAATTGTCACTGTTCACGGCTTCGCTGCACCCAGTAACATAGATTGTCTATTTGATCACTATGTCATTCCATGTGTCAGACGGCACCAGGGAAATATAAATCTTTCCCGTATTGAGCTGAACTTCCTCATTTGTCCCTTTTTTGGTAAAGACAGTGGGAGCAGTCTCGCTGGTCTTACTCCAGTTCACCTCTATGGCTTTTCCGTCTGTGATATAGTATCCGGTCCCTGAGCCGATCAGATTATAAATCATATATCCGCCGTCGTCCAGCTGAGAAAAGGAGCAGCTCTGGATCAAAAGGTTCTCAAAGGTCAGCGGCGCATTGTCATGCAGCGCATCCAAGTGTGCCTCACCGTATTCGTAATAATCATATGTCCCTGTGCCCTCGTTGTATTTCAGCGTAGATTTGTTGTGCGGGAAAGGCAGCTGAATCTCCGTACAGTCCACTGCTCCGGCTTCACCGGACAGGTCAATCTCCGTGTCCGAGAACTGGAAGTGCTCCCCGGGATAATGACTGTTGTACTCGGTGCTGTAACCTTTTTCCTTCAGTTTCTTCTCCAGCGTGTCTTTCGTGACATATTCCGTGAATTCATAGTCCTTGCCATTTGTGATACGGTCAAAACCGCCGCTGAGATTATCCATGTAATCTCTGGCAATCCATTCGTCAACATAGAACGGACCTCCGTCATGGCAGAGCACTGCATTCCACTCCGCCGCCAGAGGGATATTGGAGGATCTGGTGCTTCGAATGCTTCCCATCTGCTGGATCTTGCCCCAGTCCTTTACGATGACCATCAGACGCGTGATTCTGCCGTTGAGGGTACTGTTCATAATCTCATAGACCACGTCGGCCTCTGTAAGTCCGAAATGGGGCAGTGCAATCTTCTCGTTATCCACCATGACTGCAATGGGCCGCTGATTCTTCAGGCTCTCATCGATCCACTCATTGGTAATCTCGCTGCGGTACATCCCTTCCCGGTTTTCCTCTTCTTCCGGTACCTGTTCCTCTTCCGACTCCTGCGGCGGCTCAGACGTAGGCTCCGGTGTCTCGTCTATGATCACAGGATCCAGTGTCTGAATCGGAGAATCCCCTTCCTCCGCTTCCCCGCAGCCCGCCAGAATAAATGCCGCTGCCATAATCGCGGCCAATACTTTCTTTTTCATGAAAAAATCCCTTCCTTTTACCTTTTTTTCTATTTTATCTCCAAATATCACTTTTTGTCCATTTAATCTGAAAAATATAAAGAATTATTATGGATTTTACGTTTTATCGTCCATAAACGCTCTGGAACCCGTTGCGCCAGTCTGCCCCTGGTACTTCCCGCGATACGGGTGAAGCGCATTTGCGTCCATCTTGGCAAACACCAGCTGTCCTACCCTGCGCCCGGCTTTCAGTTCAATGGCACAGCGGTTGGCATTGAACAGCTCCAACGTAATCTCTCCCTGAAAGCCCGGGTCTACCCAGCCCGCATTCTGGATGAACAGGCCCATCCGTCCCAGGGAGCTCCTGCCCTCCACGAACGCCGTGAGATTGTCCGGCAGGGCTATGTATTCCTTAGTGGTGGCCAGGACAAACTGCCCCGGCAGGAGTACATACCGATCCGTCTCTATGGTCCGGTACTGAATCTCATTCTCCAGATCGATGACCCCCGTGGGCAGATCCTCTATGATGCTGAACATATTCCCCAAGCGTATATCCACACTGGCAGGCTGTATCTGACTCTCCTCCAGAGGCGAAATGGACAGCGTCCCCTCCTGAAGCATTCTCATAATCGTTCTGTCTGATAATACCATTCCGCCTCTCCTCTTCTTCTCTGCATCTTATACCGACGGTCGCTATGCCCTTTTCCATGCTGCCCCACTCACAAGCGTCAGATGCTATAAACCGATGGCAAACTTTACCGCTCGTAAGTATACTGCACGCCAATATACTTTACCAAGAATCCCGACTTGCCTGCCCGCCTTGGAGCCTGGCCAGCCTTTCCATATGCCGCCCCGGCAGTGATCTATCTGTATCCGGCGGCCGCCAGATTGTCGTAGCTTTGCTTTAAGCAGTCAAAGGGACTTCCCTGGCAGATGTCCTGTTCCACCAGCAGATATTCGCAGCTGGTTCCCTCCAGCTTTTTCAGGATGGCGTCAAAGTTCAGGTTCCCCTCCATCACCGGCGCCATGACAGAGCCCTCCGCGCTCATGGCCATGTCCTTTAAGTGCACGCAGGGAATCCTGTCCTGCAGCAGGCCGATCCAATGGCAGACGTCCGCCCCGGCAGCCTGCACCCAGTAGGTATCCAAAGTAAAGCCGAGCTCGTCCGGCGCAAACCAGTCGCAAAGATACTCGATAATGCGCTTAGGTTCATCCGCGCCCTCTGCTTTCACTTTGCGGAATTCGAAGTTATGGTTGTGGTACATCAGAAGCTTTCCTGCCGCGGCGATTTTCTTTGCAGGCTCCCGGAAGTCCTCGGCGAAATTGGCAAGCCACTCCGGCGTGCGGTACTTGTCGGGCATTGCGCCTATGCCTATGTACTTGCATCCCATGACGTCATGCTCCGCAATCAGCCGGTCCGTGTCATAGAGGATGCGGTTCACATCGCTGTGGGTCAGCACGATTTCCAGTCCCTCCTCATCGCAGATCTCCCGCATGCGCTCCGGGCGGATGTCCCTGCCCACGGCAGAAATCTGCACGGTCTTATAGCCGATCTGCGCCACCCGCTTCATACTCCTCGCAAAATCTGCCTCGTTCTGTGTATACGCGCGCAGCGTAAATAACTGTGCCCCTGTCTTCATGCCATTTACCCTCCTTTGTGGTCTGAGTTGCTTTTATGATATCATCTTTCCACCGTAAATACAAGACGCATTCCGCGGCTGTCCATACCATTTTCTGCCTCCATATTCTGCCTCCGGGAATCCGTTATCGTTCACGGCTTCCCCGCTCACAGTAACACGATGCACACATACAAAAATCACCTTTTTGTAACGGTGAAGCGTAAACCTCTTCCCCGCATTCAAAAGGTGATTTTCTGTGTTATAATGATTTTTAAGTCTCTCCCGCTATGCCGCCCGGATCGTCAGTGCCGCTTCGGGCGGCCCAAACCGCTCCCGCGGAATCTGGCTGAGTGCGTTCCCATGATAAGCTTATTATAAGGAAACATCTATAGTACCGCCCGCCGGAGGCGCGGCTGCGGAGGCCACTTCCGCCGCGGACCTTGTGTCCACCTGAACCGGTATCTCCACGCCGGCCAGCTGCAGCGCCACGCCGCTGTCGCCGGAAAGCGCAATCGAATCCTGCCTTTCCTTTTCCAGCTGGCTAAAGAGGGCCCGCAGGTATTTCATGTCCGCCTCCACGATCTCCCGCATCTCGTCTGCCCTGTGCTTCTTTTTCAGCTGCTCCAGTTCATGGGGATCCATGTCCGTCTGGGCCGTCTGTATCAGCTCCAACATCTCCAGCTCCTGCTCCTGGGCCAGCTGCTCCATCTCCTCCTGGAGTTCCTCCATGAGCTGCTCCATCTCCTCGGCGCTCATCTCGGCGAATTCGGCAGCATCCAGCTCCTGGCCCTCCTCTCTCCTGTCCTCTTCGTCCAGGCCCGTCTGCCATGTGCCGCCGCCATGCTTTTCGATGTACTCCTCCTGCTGGAGATGCTTCATGCGCTTCTTTGCCACCCGCTCCATGCGCTCCGCATGGCGGATGGCAGCCCTGACCTCGCGGTCATTGTAGTTTCCGCTCACCAGCTTCCGGCGCAGGTTCACGGTCTCGGTCTTGGCGCTGGCCAGAACCTGCCTGGCATTGCCCGAGGTGGTAGCCTGGGTAATCATGGTGGATATCCGCCTCTGTTTATAGCCCAGCTTCTTCAGCTTCTTTAAGCTTTGGCTGTGAATCGTGATTGTTCCCACTTTAGAACCGTCAGGCCTTTTAATCGAAATTTCTCTAACGCCGGTATTCCTGTTTGTGTTGACCTCTATGCTCATATCGTGACCCCCTTGTCCCCTGTGCCGCATCCTTGCGTTTACCAGCTTTCTTATTATATCGGCCTTTTTTGCGAAAAAATAAGACAGATACACAGTGGAAATCTGACAAATTGCACAATAATAGTCCCGAAAGGCGATCACACCGGCAGACGGCGAAACCGCGGTTATAGATTGTCGAACACCGCTGTCTCTTTCTCCAGCTCCGCCACTACATCCTGATTGACTCCCATGCGCTGGGTGATGTCCTCCATGTCAGAGGCCAGGTTTCTGGTATTGCCTGCCATGCCTGCGATCCCGGAGGCGCTTTCGTCGATTGCCTTGTTGATGGTGCCGATCGAATCCGCAATGCCGGACATGGAATGCTTCAGCCGCTGGGTCTGCCCGTGGAAATCGTCCATGGTACGGCGGATATAGGCAGCGTCGTCCTTATACTGGCTGCCGGATTCCACAAAGGCATGAAATTCCTTTAAAACCGTTTGACTCATATAGTCAATCAACTGTCTGGCATTTTCGGAAAGGTTATTGACAGAGGCAGTGACGATATCATTGATTTCCTGGATATGGCCGGCCGTCTCCTGCGTGGAATTGGAGAGTTCCCGCACCTCCCTGGCCACCATGGCGAAGCCTCTGCCCGCATCGCCCGCATTGGCAGCTTCCACAGAAGCGTTCAGGGAGATCAGCCTGGTCTGCTGGGCAATGGCCAGGATATCGCTGATCAGGTTCTTGATCTGATTGACGCTCTTGCTCTTTTCGATGGCATCATTGAGGGCGTACAGGATCTCCTCCGTCTTGGCACCCGTGCTCTCCGCGCTGCTTAGCGCGGACTGCTGCATGGCATCTGCCCGTTCGTTCATCCGGGCGGTGTACGCAGTGATGTCGCTGCACTCCTCTGCGATTGCCTGTACCTCCTGATGCACATTCCCTGCGCTGTCATTGATGGACGATACATTTCCGGCCACCTCCTGAAAAGCCGCCGAGAGCTGTCCTGCCAGCGAGGAAAGATCCGCCGCGCTTCTCCGGGAAGCCTGAGTTCTCTTTAGAACCTCTCCGGTCATGCCATTGATGCGTCCCGAGCTTTCCTGGATTGTCTTCAGAATATTTTTGATGGGTATCACCACATAAACGGAGATCAGCCTGAAATCCGTCACTACCAGAAGCACGCAGGCTGCCGCTGCCGCAATGCCCACGATCAGGGAAATGATATACACCTGGGAAAGGTGGGATCTGGCCTCCAGGGTCTGGGCGCTGATGGAGGCGTTCAGGGCATCGATATCCGCTTTCATGGCGTCGGCGCACTCCGCCGCGTCTCCGTTGGCCAGGGCATAGGCGTCCTGGGTTTTATGGCTGGCGCTGGCACATACCAGGCGGACCAAAGCATGTTTGAAATCGGCATAGTGATTCAGAAGCGCTTCGTACTGTGTCTGATCTTTTTGTATTACAAATTGTGCATACTCTGACAGCATATCGTCCAGCTGCGCCTCTTCCTCCTTGATCTGCTGGACCAGGCGGATCATGGTATCATAGTCCGTGGCTACAATGTGGCTTAAGGCCATCTTGTGAATGTCCATGGAAGCCTGGCAGATTTCGGCCAGCCACTCTTTGCCCTCCATATAATTGTCGGCGATGTTGGAGGCGCTGGCGTTTACATTGCGGATATTGATGATGGAAAGAATGTTCGACAGCAGCGCCACAATGCCCAAGAGGGCAATGGGGATAATCAATCTATGCTTTAAGCTGATATTTTTCATGATAAATCGCACTCCTTCTGCATTGGACACTGGTCAGGGGGCCGTGATGCCGGTGACCATGATATCAAGCTGTTCCTGTAGGCTTTTTCCCGAGGGGTTTCCGTCCAGGATCTCCTGGGCAAAAGAGGAAACCGGTTCCCAGTAATTGCCGCCGATGCGCTGCAGGCAGGAGTACTCCGACTGCTCCAGAAGCGCGGCAATGGCCGGGGAACTCTGTACCTCCGAAGAAGCCGCCGCGTTTTTATTGGACGGGCCCTGGCCCCGCAGCCGGAAGCGCAGTTCCTGATTCTCTTCGTTTGTTATCCACTCGGCCAGCTTGGCGGCCCATTCCCTGTGTTCGGAGTACGAATTTACCCCGATCAGTTTATAGCCCGAGAAAGAAGCCATCTGAATCTGCTGTCCCCCGCAGGTATAGGACGGCAGCTTCGAGGCCCCGAAGCCGCTGCCCCATGCCTCCTCCACAGCCACGGCGTTCCATACGCCGCTGACTCCGGCCACAATAGTACCGTTCCTGACGCCCTCCAGAAAACCGGCGTCGTCCGTACTGAGAAATCCGGGATGCTTTGCCATGGCCGTCATGGCCCTGGCCACATCGGTGCCTTTGATGGCGCCCTCTGTGTCGTTCCAGGTACAGTAATTGGTAATGCCGTCATCGTTCAGCCCCACGGTCAGGCCCGTATTGCCGAAGAGCGCGTACACATACCAGCCCGAGGACCATTCCATAGAGACTTTTCCGCCCTGTTCCCCGGCAACGTCCAGCATCCGGTCCCAGGACTGAATGTCCTCCGGGGAGAAAACCCGTTTATCATAGTAGAGAAAATAGCCGTTATCCGCAGTCAGGGGATACGCGTACAGGGTGTCGTTCACTGAGGCGGCCAGCACCGCTTCCGGCAGATTGGATGTCCGCAAAGCCTCCGCGTTCTCTACAGGCTCCAGGGCCCCGGAAGCCACCAGTGTATTCAGTTGGTCATCCGCAAAAGCAAAAACGTCGGCGCCGTTTTCCAGATCCGCCATCAGCGCATCGGTGCAGTGGCTTTCACTCTGGGGCTCGTATGTAATCAGAAATTCGGCTTCGCCCCGATACTTCTCCTGAAATCCCTCGAAAATCTGGCGGAGCAGCTCCTCGTCCTCCTCCGCCCCCCAGACAGTCAGCGCCACCGTGCCGGAATCGGGCTCCTGTTCTTCCTGGACAAGGGAATCTCTGTCGCCGCACCCGGACAGGAAAGCGGCCAGTGCAAAAACAGTGGGAATGAGTAAATGGTAATTTCGTTTCATAGCGTTCTCCGTATATTGCATATTTTGTATATTATTTTAGCATTATGCGGGGCTGTTTGCAAATTTTTTTCGTGTTCGTTTGTGGTTCGTTTGTAGTTAAGCCGATGCCAAAGCTAAATGCCATGGCACCGGCTGGTTGGTGTGCGAAGCTGGCGTGGGTGTGTCCTGACTTACTCCTTGCGTCCGGCGATACTCTCCATATCTGCATCCGGATTTCCGGTATCGCCTGCTATGTCAATATTATGTTTTGCATGATAGCCGCTCATAATAGCTTCCTTTATTTTACTCGCTCCGGACAAAGAGCTTATTCCTGCAAACCGACCGTCAACCCGCCAATCCGTAATCGTCAAATCGCACAACGCAATTATCTCCTTAAATTGATCTATAGAGCCTCTATCTCTTATGCTTTCGCAAATCAACTTATTAATCGCAAAGGCTCCCATTGTTCTTTGGAGATAGTAGTCTTTATTGTAATATGTCAAAACATTTTCATCCCCCTCTATCAGCCATTGCTCCCTGGTTATCTGCCACTTTTCAAATACCAGATTCCAGCACTCTGCCAGCTGAAAATATATCTCGTCTGCCAGGCCATAGAGCGCCCTGCATTTCTCCTTGAAATTTTCCGGCAGATTTTCCTGTCCGAAATTCTCTAATTTATTCCTGCATACCGGAAAAATGGATTCCAGAAATGATTTAAATCCTATGCAGCCCACCCTTGCCGAAGCGTTTACATCTATTATGATCCCATTTGTCCAATACCTGCATTTTTCTCCCTGGTTTAATAACATAATAACTCTGGTTGCCAGAAAATTCTCGGAATTGATCTCTTCCGGCTGTTCCTTTAATAAGTATTGATATTCAGCCAATATTGTCAGATCCATTTTTAATGGCTTGGCTTTTGAGTTGATATCTGAAAATGCATATACCTCCGGCAGCCTGTGAGCCTTGTCAAGAAGCATGATTATGACATTGACACAAAAATTCTCCAGCTCTGCTCTCCTGGCATGATTGTCCCCGCATTTTTTGATCGCTTCCGCAAAACCCTTTATTCTGTGCTGTCCGTCTATAATTCTGAACTTCAAATCACTGTCATGGCCAAACGTCAGTTCTAACAGAGATTGATTGTCATAGTCCCGGCAATCTCTTATATACATCTTTTTTTCAAAATCTTCTTCATTCATTCCCAATATAATAGAATTTGGACTTACAGATCTCCCCTGAACCTCCAGCAATTGTTTTGCTATTTTTGCATAATGCGACTTTTTAGGGGCTCTCTGATATCCATACTCCTCATCTTCCCCATAAATAAGCACTGTACTGTTTTCAATAATGTACTTCATAGGTAAAACCATCGAAATATACTGTTGTCCCTCTTGTCTGTACTTTATGCCAAATATCTTATTCATTCCCATTGCCCTCCTGTCTTAAATGCAGCACTTCCTGAAATAACACTGACAATTTATTCTCCGGCATCTCTTTCCCCGAAGCTGTCTTTTTCACTTTTTCATACACCTCTTTCATCCCGTCAATAATAGCCGGCGAATAATATTTTCTTAGATAATCATTTTCGTCTATTATGTCACTGATATTTTGTGCGGATTTCTCCCTGTCATCTTCAAATAAGAATGAGATCACTTCATACTTGATTTTCAATATCAGGTCACCAATCTCATCGCCTACAGCATCTGTCTCTAAGGAATCAGATATTGGGATATCCGCCGCAATCCTTTTATCGGCTTTATAAAACGAATACAGCATATACATTTTTTCGGAATTGGTTAAGAACAAAGGAAAGCGGAATGCCATTTCCCTATTCTCCAGGGATTCCGGAATTGTTTCAACTGCCCAGTCAATGTAATCATTGTCAATATAGTTGTTTTTTAAATAGTATTCCATTTTTTCCAGGAATAATCCTGTGATCAAACGTCTAAAATACTTTGCCAGATCCGTTACTGCAGTAGCGCTTTCCAATTGGCCGATGTTATTTAACCATACTACATATATATGCTCTGATATAACAAATTCAAGAGAGTGTTCTGTTAAACGCTTATAATTTTTAACAAATATATTCTCCTTGTCCTTTATTTCTAAGGAATAAATATCATTCGTTATCATAGCTTCTCTTCGCCCCAGTATAATCTCTTGTTGGGAGTTTTCAAACTGTGAAAAGATATAAAAAAGGATCTTTCTATAATCACTTAATACAAATGCCGAACCTATTTTATCTTTGATTTTTTTTCTAAACTTCGTCCCTAAATACTGAGTAAATTCCATCTCTTTCCGGTCTTTTTCATAGGATGCCTGACTTTCGCGAACCTGAATCATCAATTCGTCCACCTGGTCCAGCAAGTCCCCAAGCTTTTTCATTACCTGTTTATTTGTGCTCTGTATATATGAAAACTGGTAATCTTTATAAAAGAGCATGTGTTCAATATCAGCCCAGGCTGAATCAACTTTGCTTTTTATCTGTAATTCAAAGGGATATGTTTTATACTTTCCTTTTATCCTGTATATCGGTCTTCCGTTCCGCATGGTTTGCGGATTCTGCTTCAGATTCAGGAAGATGATGCTTTCGTCTGCCAGTTCTCCTTGATATTTATCCAGCAAATCAAATAATCTTCCGCAATCGCAAGACAGCGAGACCAAAAACCTTAGCCCCATTAAGTCATCATTGCTCTTTTGAATTGCCTCTATTAGCTCACTTCCCTCTTTGCCAGTCAAATCAAAGAACTCCTGATTGCGTATTATTTTTTCTTCTAAGCTCTCCGGGCTTTTCACTCTGTCTACCATTTCATAAAGCTGAATATCACTGGAAGAATCATTGGAAACAATCAACCCGAATTGTTCTTCCCTTGCATGTGAATCTACACATTTCTTTAATGCACCCCGCAGATTTACGATTTCTTTCTTCAATATTTCTTCTAAGTTTTCCGAATATGCCTCTTTGCCTTTTTGTGCCGTTTCTTTTATTCTTTCTATGTAACTCTTTTCCAATTGTATTCTCCTATTTACCATTTTGTCGAGTGTCAAATCACAAAATTCGTCAATCCAATCGCCAAGATAAT
>JAAWOU010000059.1 GCA_022799755.1 Lachnospiraceae bacterium | reverse complement strand
AAAATATACTTGAAAAGCGCCCCCTGCCGTGTTATACTGGAACCGTAATCGAGAGAAGTCTGTCTTCTCGTGCACGGATATAGTCACGAAATGGCGATTTCGTTGCTGACCGTTGGGGGTAGGGCGCGAGCCGCGCCGAGCGGGGCCAATGCGCGCAAGTATAGGTGGAGCAGGCTTGGATTCCAGAAACCTGTCGGGTTTAAGAAGAATGTCGCTGACAAGGGACGTATGCGAATTGGACGCGCATATATTGAGTGTTACATAGGACACGAACAAAAGATGAATGCAATTGATAGAAGAGGAGGGGGAAATGAGGGGGAATATCTTGGCGGGGAAAGCCCCACCAGGCAGGGATGCCCTGCAGCTATGGCCATCGCGGGCAGCAGGGCGGAAAGGGACTCACAAGCCATTTCTGCACAGTTCCGAGAGAGGCGGTGGGAGATGGGCAAACCCATGGAAACATGGGGACGCAAAGCCACAGGGACTAAGGCGCTTTGGCATATGCGGCAGTTCCGTTGCCTTTGCCCGATTAAGGGGCATACGGGCCGCAGGCATCTGGCAGGAGCAGCTATGTCAGCCTGGCCGCTAATTATAAAAGGCAAACCGTCGGAAACGGCGGGACGCAAAACAAGGGGCCTAAAGCGTGCGCCTGGACACGCGTCACAGCGCAGGCCACGGCAGCCCGGTCACTGATTATAATTAGCAAACCGTTAGAAATGGCGGGACGCAAAGCTATGGGGGCTAAGGTGTTGGAGGTTCCATTTGACAATGCTATGCCAGCCCGGCCGCCGGATACTTTGCATCCGAAAGATTCTTTTTTGCAAAGAAAGGAATGAAACTATGAGACATAAAAAACGAACATACAGGAGAGGACTGGCTTTGCTCCTTGCCATAGCTATGTGCATCAGCATACCGCAGCTTCCGGCAGCGGCAGCGGAGGCATCCGGCCATGAGCATAATGGGGAGGGCTGGTCATGTACCTATGTGGAGCATGAGGTGCTTGCCTGCGAAAATGCCGAGCACAGCCATACGGAAGAATGCTATGGGGAAGAGGGTCAGACTCTTGTCTGCGGAAACACGGAGCATACACATGATGCAGAGTGCTATGACGAAGAGGGCGTACTTGCCTGCGGTACTGAAGAGCACATCCATGGGAACGGCTGTTATGAACAGACTGAGGAGAATCTTGTCTGCGGACTTGCAGAGCACAGCCATACTCAGGAATGCCGTCAGGATGCGGGTCGCTGGGAATGTGTGCAGAATACCGTTCCTGAGGAAGAGGAAAGCGCCGGCGGGGAAGCAGAAGCGCCTGCTGTCGAGGACGTGACGGAAAGCGAGGACGCGACAGAAAGCGTGGATAGCAGTATCCTGTCCGATGCGGAGATCCAGGCGGAACCGTCCGATGGCCAGGAGGCTGAGGATGAGGCAACGGCAGAGGAAGATGGAGCTGTGGTATATGCCGCCGTAGACGAACTGAATGCCGCTTTTGAGGCAGTGGACGAGATTTTGGAGAGCGGTGATGTCCAGGCCGGCATTGATGCCCTGGACAATTATATCGCCATCTACAACCGCCTGTCCCCCGAGGATCAGGAAGCCCAGGCCGAGGCGCTGGCTGCAGCGGTAGCCTATAAGGAGACCTTGCAGGGCAGCCTGGAGGGCGAGCCGGATTCGGATGTTGAGACGTTGGTTTATGTGACATATAAATCAACGATCACTTTTTATCCGGGCGATGGCAGCCCTACCGGAGTAAATATGTCCGTGGGTGATCACTACCAAGGAAACTGGTATGTAAAATCTATCAGTACAAGTGAAGTTACCTTTGGATCACAGTACGGTGAGCACAATAATTCGTTTATAATTCCAGCGCCGGAAAAAATTTGGCAGGGGGTATCAAGTAACTATAATACTGTTGCTGCCTACAGTACTGCGTTTAATGGTGAGAAGCATATTGGAGCCAGTGCTCTGTTGATTTACACCGGCGGACATGCAACCTATAAAAATGTGGTGAATAGCGGTGGAAACCAGGGCGGCGGCACCACACCCTCGAATCCTTACGCGAATGTTGTCCATGAGTATTACATGAATGGACAATTGACAGGCAGCATAACTGGGACTTTTTCTTTATCTGCAGGGGCTACTGATAGGGTACCAGCCACAAATCTTGGCAGTAGTGTTCCGCGGCAGCCAAATTATAATGGGAATACCTATACTTATAAGAGTGTTAGTCCCAGTTCGATTAGTGTTGCTAAAGGAGCTACCGGTTACCAAGGTACATTTACCCTGCGGTATGAGCGTACGGAGACCAAGTACTACGGGCAATTGGTCTATCACTCCAATGATGGTAGAAATCTTACGAGCAGGGACAGCATCTTGGAGAGTAATGGAAACGTGTACACGGTCTGGGTCAAAGACACCAACCCGTTTGCGAGCACCGGAAAGAGGCTCCTGGGCTGGGACACCAACCCTAATGCAGCCACTCCCGCATATAAGCTGACGAGCAGGTACTCTGTTCCTTGCAATTCTACAGACAGGAACAATCCCACTCAGACGCACTTATATGCAATCTGGGAAAACGACAAGGTTACCCTGACCTATCATGCCAATGGCGGCACTAACGCACCTGCTGCTGTGACCAAAGACAAGGGAAGCAGTGTCGAGATTGCGAGCAAAGGAAATATGAGCCGGCCCGGTTACATCTTTTTGGGCTGGAGCATCGACAAGAGTGCGACCGGCGCGGATTTTGTGCCAGGAGATGGAATAACCCTGAATGCCGATACCACACTGTATGCTGTGTGGACACCTGTACCCGTGGCAACCGAAAGGCTGACCGTAAAAAAAGTCTTTCAAAATCTGGACGAGATTCCTGATGATTTCTCAATCATTTGGACGGAGACTCATGGAGAGACCGGGGATGTTGTTACCAAAACACTGACCAAGAGCAATGCCGCAATTGACGGCAATACCTTAACCTGGCAAGTTCCGCATTACTTTATAGCGGAAAGTGGAGGTATTAAGCACGATGTGACAGTGACCGAGAAATGCGATGTGGATGGGTATACCTACACAACAGCGGTGAACTCCACTGCATGGAAAGTTAATGGGCATACGATAAGCCGGAAAATTTCCGCTAACGTGTCGAAATCTACTCTAACCATTACCAACACCTATACCAAGGACACCCCGCCTGTGGTTACTGCACCAAAACTGACCATCACCAAGACGGCTGATAAATCCGTCGTCAAGGTGGGCGAGAGCGTAGTCTACACCATCACCGTGAGCAACAACGGTAATGCCGCGGCTACCGATGTGGTGGTGACAGATGCTCTGCCCAATGGATTAAGCTGGGACAGCGATGCTGCGAACAACGGTTCTTACGACAGCGGCAGCCGTACCGTTCAATGGAAAATCGATAGGATTGATGTGGGCGGGAGCGCAACCGTGACACTCACAGCCAGGGTTAATACGAGCGGCGAAATCAGCAATACAGCCAGTGCCAAGAGCGAGGAGACTCCCGACCCTGTGCCCTGTGTGCCCGAAGTCATCAAGGGCGTGAATATGTCCATCAAGACAGACAAGAGCCACGGCGACGTGGATGTGACCACAAAGAACGGTGTTGCCATTGTGCCCTACACCGTGACGGTGAGGAACACAGGTGATGACCTGTACGGCTTGGACATCATCGACAAGCTGACCGACATAAAGGTGCAGGAGGGCAACAATACGCTCAACGCGGCTGAGAGCGTCAAAATCGCCTATACGAATGTCAAGGTAAACGGTAATGCCGTAAATGCCGCATTGGATGCACACAACGGCGGCATTGTCAACGCAATCGCCCGTAGTGACGACTTTAAGGCGAATAATACTGTGACCTTGACCTACGACATCGAGATTGAGAACCTGACCGACAAGCAGATTGTGGTAAGTCTGACGAATACAGCCAAAGGCGGGTCCTGGGCCAGTGCCCCTGCTGTCAGCACATTCCGCACGGCACGCGGGGCGGACGACTACGATGTCACGGACTCGGCATCTACCAGCGTCAGCGTTGGCAGCGCTACCGTGGTTATCCCGCCAAAGACTGAGAAACTGAATGTCACTGTCAAGTTCGTAGACGAGGACGGCAGCGAAGTCCCTGACTCTGGAATCACCCTGGAGGTCGATAAGGGCCAGGACTATGATGTGACCAAGGATACCGAGAGGATTCCCGCAGGTTACGAGGCCAACGGCAATCTCACCGGCGACCCTGTCAAGGGGAAAGCCGATGCCGACAAGACCATTATCGTGCCGGTGAAGAAAGCGGACACTGCACCTGAAACCACAGTGCTGACGGCCGAAAAGACAGCCGACAAGACTTCTGTCAAACCCGGCGAGGACATTGAATATACCATCACGGTGAAGAATGAGGGTGACAATGCAGCCAGGGGAGTGAAAGTTACCGACGTACTGGATAAGAACCTGACCTGGAAGAGCGCGGCGCTGTCCGTAAATGACGGTCAGGCGGTAGCGGTTACGCCTGCAGACAGTGTCTACACCATCGGCGAAATCCCTGCAAAGCAGGGGGAGGAACCTGGAAAGGCTGTACTGACTATCACGGCGACCGTAAATGCGGACACGGATACCGATACGGTTAAGTCAATTTCAAATACTGCGTCAGTGAACTATGAGAACAAGCCGAACAAACCTGTTGATCCGGAGAACCCTGACAAGCCCGCAGAGCCCATCGATGACCCTGAGAGCAATCCGGTGGTGATACCCGTGGTGCCTGGCGAGGAGCCCGAGAATCCTGAAGAGCCCGGGGAGGCCCCCAAGGTGACATGGCTGGATGAAAACGGAGAAATCGTAAAGCAAATACCGATGCCTGAGGGCGGCGACTACAGCGCCGAGTATCCTGAGGAGAACCCGACGGAAAACGGCCACTGGGGAAATCCGGAGACGGATGAAGACGGGAACGTGACAATCCGGTGGATAGTGGATGAGGAGCCCGAGAATCCTGAGGAGCCCGAGGAGCCCGGTGAGGAACCCGAAGAGCCCGGTGAGAATCCTGAGGAGCCTGGTGAGGAACCTGAAGAGCCTGGTGAGGAGCCTGGGAGCCCCGAGGAACCCGAGGAGGCCCCCAGGGTGACATGGCTGGACGAAAATGGTGAAGTCGTAAAGGAGATACCGATGCCTGAGGGCGGCGACTACAGCGCCGAGTATCCTGAGGGGAATCCGACGGAAAACGGCCACTGGGGAAATCCGGAGACGGACGAAGACGGAAACGTGACAATCCGGTGGACAGTGGATGAGGAGCCCACAACTCCAATTGTGCCCGATAATCCCACCAATCCGGCAGACCCCGCGGATCCGGTAGCTCCGCCGCAGGCGGACGACACACCGACAGCGGCGGATCCCACGCCGGCCGTGCCTGTACTTCCGGTTGCGGCAGCACCGGCGACTCCCGCGGTGGTGACGCCGACTGTTACGCCGGTAGCACCTACCGTACCTGCACAGGAGCCGGAGGAAGAAACGCAGATTCCGGACGAGGAATTGCCTCTTGCGGACGCCGCCCAGGAGTCGGAGGAAAGGGCAGACGCGGAGGAAGCCGAGATTGAAGATCTGGATGAGGAAGCAGTACCTTTGGCAGCAGGGGACAGCGGCAGGAAGTGGGCGCTTGTGAACTTCGCCCTGATGAACCTTGCGGTCTTTGAATCCCTGATGCTGCTGATCGGGTACTTCGTCAATACCAAGAAATCCTCCGAAGAGGAGGAAGAGCAGAAGAAGCTGAAAAAGAAAGGCATCATGCGTCTGATCAGCCTACCTGTAGCAGTCATTTCCGTCATAGCTTTCTGTCTGACGGAGGACATCACCCTCCCGACAGGGTTTGTGGACCGCTGGACCCTGCTGATGGCAGTCATCGCCATTGTGCAGACAGTTGTAGTGGCATTTTCCCGGAAAAAGGGAGAGGAAGAGAATAAAGAAAGGGCAGCCTTGTAAAGGCATGCCTGGAATGGACGGGCCGCGGTAACATGCGGCTCGTCCTGTAAAGACCATGGACGGAAAGCGGAAAGGAGGAGAGAGATGGGAACCAGGAAAAATGACAGCGGCACTGGTTCGGAGAGCATCCGGCGAAAAGACTGGCTCGGTAAGCGCTTCGGCAATCTCACCGTAGTTTCCTACGATGGCCGGGACGGCGGGAAGCATTACTGGCGGTGTCTCTGCGACTGCGGGAAAGAAACCAGGTCATGCCAGTCCAACCTGCAGAGCGGACATACCAGAAGCTGCGGCTGCAGGGTAGACCCGGTAAACACCAGGCACTTTGTGGAGGGCACCTGCCTGGAGAGCATTAAAAGTAAGAAAGTGTTCGCCAACAATACCAGCGGGGTGCGGGGAGTCTATCGGAATAAGAGAACCGGCCGCTGGTCCGCCCAGATCACGTTCCAGGGCAGGACCCGGTATCTGGGCAGCTTCGAGGAATTGGAGGATGCCGTCCGGGCCAGAGCCAAAGGCGAGAGGATCTTCCAGGAATTCCTGGAGATACATGATGTTCCCGGAAAGCAAAAGTAGGGAGCCGAAAGATATAAGGGCATCTTGGTTACAAGTTACGGTATGGTCTTTAGGGCTATGCCGTTTTTCTTTGGCGAAATGCCTCTGTTTCAAGCGTTTCCGGAATCCCGAGACAGCCGTGACACAGCATCGGTATAATTGATATTTGCGGCCTTGTTTATTTCGGGAAAGCGAAATATAATAGAATTTGGATAATGGAATTTGGATAATAGAATCCTCTCTTGGAGTCTATTATAGAATTATGTTGGTCACAGGGAGAAATTGTTTATGAAGAGAATGCTGATCGTTGAGGACGACGATGCCATCCGCACAGGTCTGTGCCGCTCTCTTTCTTCGGATACGCTGGATACGGTTGGTGTGGGAAATCTCGTATCTGCCAGGCAGCGCCTGGATGCAGAGCGGTATGATCTGCTGCTGCTCGACTGCAATCTGCCGGACGGGAACGGTATTGATTTTTGCCGGGAACTCGTGAAGAGAATACCCATACCTGTGATCTTTCTTACAGTGTGCGATTCAGAGATTGACGAGGTGGCGGCGTTTCGTGCCGGAGCCAGCGATTATGTGAAAAAGCCGTTTTCTTTGATGGTACTCAGGGAACGTATCGCCGCTTTGCTGGAACGCGCGGGGAAGCGAAGCGATCTGTATGTTGACAGGCGCTATCGGTTTGACTTCGCGTCGCTGGATTTCTTTGCAGACGGTACCAGGGTGTATCTGGGCTCTACGGAATGTAAGCTGCTGGCGGTACTTGTGAGAAACTCGGGCAAGGTGCTCTCGCGTGGGGCCCTGACAGATGCCCTTTGGGAGGGCGGAGAGGAACTGAATGAAAACGCGCTGTCGGTTGCAGTCAGCCGCCTGCGCGGACGACTGGGTGAGAAAAGCATAAGTACCATTTACGGGCTCGGATATATGTGGGTAGGTGACAGGGAATGACTTTGATGTTTGCTGTGATTTTTCTCTTTCTGACAGCGGCTTTCTGTCTTGTGAACAGCCTTTATGTAGGCAGTATCTGGACGACTGTCTGCTATGCGGCGTTTACAGGCATTCTCGCCGTATGTTTTGTGCTGTATGAGAAAAGGCAAAGACAGAGACTGTTAAACGATGTGCAGAGAGCACTTGAGGGCAGAGATCATTTTGCAGTTGAGGAGAGCGAAATCGCACCGATTGTCCGGCAGCTTAGACTGAAGCGGAGCGAGGAGGAAACCCGGGACAGACGCGTCACGGAGAGTTATCGCAATCTTGCCGCACTGGTTTCGGATATCGCACACCAATGTAAGACACCGTTGACGGCTGCTGCCATGTATGCCGAAATGCTGCCGACGTCTGCGGAAGCTGAGGCCATCGGCGAACAGACCGGGAAACTGCAGTTTCTTCTCGACGCGTTAGTGAAGCTTTCCCGCTGTGAGGGAGGACTGATTGAGGAGAATGTGCATCCGACTGTCGAATCAGTAGAGACGTTAACCGCACAGGCGCTGTCAGCCGTGGTACCTGCAGCGGAGAAGAAAGGCATTGTGTTTTCCGTGGAAATCCCTCGGGGGCTGACTGCCTTATTTGATCTGCGCTGGACGGCTGAGGCGGTGGGAACCATTCTCGACAACGGTGTAAAATACGCGCCGGAAAACTCGAAAATCACAGTTGCGGCGTACCGATATGAGACATATGTCCGGCTGGATATCCTTGACGAAGGCCCGGGCATCCCGGAGGAAGAACGATCGGAAATCTGGAAACGCTTTTACCGCGGAAAGACAAATCGGAATGCTCCTGGCGTGGGAATCGGTCTCACACTCTGCCGCATGATCGTGCAGGCGCAGGGAGGACGGGTACTCTGCCGGAACCGCCAGGGCGCAGGGTGCGGATTCAGCATTTTCCTGCCGGCGGAGTAAGGAAATGCTGAAAATATATTTCAAAACTGAAAGATTTCGTTACGGCTCAGAAAGATTCGTCTGATATCATGATATTTGTTAAATCCTTACTGGCTGTAAGGATTGCTGACAAAATATGTTTTAGCAGTATGTTGTAGTAGTATGGAAGGAGTACAAATCATGCTCATACAGGCGAGTCAACTGACGAAAGTATACGGAAACGGAGAAAATGCGCTTCGCGCACTGGATGGGGTAACGCTGTCCGTGGAACGGGGCGCCTTTGTCTCTGTGGTTGGGTCCAGCGGCAGCGGCAAGAGTACGCTGCTGCATCTGCTGGGCGGCATTGACCGTCCCACCGGGGGAACCGTGACCATTGACGGCACGGACCTCTATACACTTGCACCCGACCCGCTCACGGTTTTTCGGCGGCGGTATATCGGATTTGTATTTCAGAGCTATAATCTGATTCCCGGGCTGAATGTCTGGGAAAATATCACATTGCCTCTGGGACTTGACAAACTGAAAGCCGACCGGGAGGAAACGGAGCATCTTCTTTCGACTTTGGGCATATACGAAAAGCGGTATTCCATGCCCTCGCAGCTCTCCGGCGGTCAGCAGCAGCGCGTGGCGATTGCCCGGGCGCTGGCCACAAAGCCGCATATCGTACTTGCGGACGAACCCACCGGGAATCTTGACAGCAGGACAAGCCTGGAAGTTATGCTTCTTTTGGAGAAGCTGAACCGTGCTTTTTCTCAAACCATCATCATGATTACCCACAATGAGGAGCTGGCTCAAATGACTTCGCGGAGAATCCGTATCGAGGACGGCCGCATTGTGTCCGACAGCGTGGAGGGCAGACTATGATTTTCAGACTTGCATGCTTACAGATACGGTCTCACCGGCTCCGCGCGATATTTGTCGCGGTGGCTGCAGTGCTCACTTCCATTCTGTATATGACCGTGATCAGCATTTCCTACTGCATTCTGGATTCCACCCAGCTTTCAAGAATGCTGGCGGGCGGATCGGATTTTCACGCGTCTGTCTCGGACACAGGCTATTCGGTCTTGGCAGAGACGCTGCGCCGGGAAATCCAGAACGCGCCCGAGGTCGCGGAAGCATTTCTCTTAGGGATGCATAGGGCGGTATCCGCAGATTCCGCGGATACGGGCAGTGCGCATCAGGAAATGGAGATTGCTTTTACAGACAGTGAGAAAAGCCTTTCGCATTTGTTTATGACACCCACACAGGGGCAATTCCCGGGGTCGCGGGATGAAATCATGCTGTATGAAAGAGCATTTTCTGCTGTCTTGGTGGGAGATCACATTCGATTCACATATGACGGCTCAGATGGAGAGACAAAGGAAAAAGTCTATACGGTATCCGGTTTTTACGACTGCGACGCGGACAGACCGGTCTCGGCGGTCACGCTGTACGATGAAAACAGCGTTCAGGAGTTTGGCATTGCCACCCAAGTGATGATCAGATTTCACAGCGGTTTCGGAATTGACAGACGGCTTGAAGCGGTGAGGGAACGTCTCGGAAAGTGGGAGCTTTCAGGCTCGTACAGGGACTCGCAAATCAACTACGCCTATGCCGCTGCGGATCTGGGTGAGTTCTTCCGGCCGGGCAATGTTCTCTTGATTCTTTGTGTTGTTGCGGTAGTTTTCTTCGCTGCGTTTTTGCTGATTTATAATATATTCTCTATTTCGCTGGCGCAGGATATGCGCAAATTCGGGCTATTGCGGGTAATCGGCACTACGCACCGGCAGATGAGGAGGCTGACCTGTGTACAGATCATTCTCATTGGGTGTGTGGCGCTTCCCACAGGCCTTTTGCTGGGATATTTTATCGGTTTCAGGGTGCTTTCTCCAATCTTTATGAGCCTGAGCGGAAAGATGCTGCCCTACCGGTTCAGCCCATGGATCGCGTTGATAAGTGCAGGATTGACATCGTTTACGCTGTTCTTCTCGGCACTGCGTCCGCTGAAGCGAATCAAAAAGATGACGCCGGTGCAGTCAGTGTCTCCAGGGCCGGAGGAAGACTGTAATAAAAAGGATAGACGTCGGGAAATTCCCGCCTCTGCGCGCAGTCTGGCGCTGGCAGGTATCCGCAGAAGCCGCGGACGTATGCTGATTACGTCTCTCTCCGCCATGGTATCCGTCCTGCTCTTTGTGATTGTGGGAGGTCTTGTGGACGGCTTTATCAGAAGCGCACTGGACAGGCTGGGAAGATTTGACATTGATCTGACGCTGGCATATCAGATGGAAGACTCTGGGGCCATAAGCGTGGTTCCGCCATCCCTTGAAAGTCCCTCTTTTCGGGCTGCGATAGAGCCTGACGTCATTGAGCGCTTTGCATCGTCCGACGCTGTGAAAGAAATATATCTTCTGCGTTTTGAGCGTATCAGAGCAAAAATGATGCCGTTGTTGGAAGAAAAGATACGGGCGTATCTGGCACAGCAAAACAGTGAATTTTCGCGTGAGGAATATAAGGACATCCTTGACAGCGGCCTGATAAACGCAGTTGTTCTCGGGATCCCCGACGAACTTTGTCAGTATCTTGTTGTATCCGGGGAGGCTGGGAAACCTGTTTCCTATGATGGGGAGGAACTGTATGATGGCAGCCATGTTTTGTGCGTTTCCACGGCTGACTCCGGGCAGTCTTTTTGCTCCATGTGTTTTTATACCGGAGACGTGCTGTCCTCGGAGGCTTTGGAGAGGAGCTATGAGGTGATTGGGACGGAACTGCCTTACGGTATCCACACAGCACTGAGCGAGCTGTGTTCGTGTGAGTATATCGGTTCAAACGAAGTATTGTTTCTGCTTCCCATGAGTGTCTTTGAAGAAGAATTTCATGACGCACCAGTATTTACCCTTCTTGCCAACGCAGAAGAGAGCATGGGAGAATCACTTCGGGAAGAGGTAGAGGAATATACCGACAAAAGAGGCATGGACCTTAGCGGCATGTCATACCGCTACCGTGCTGCCGGAAAATTGAACGGGCTTGCAGATCTGCGGGTACGGTTGGCAGCGCTTCGCCTTACCGGATACAGCCTATGCGGAATCATATTTCTGATCGGCCTTTTGAACATGATAAACAGCGCACTGACTTCAATGGTGCTGCGCCGGCGGGAATTCGCCATGCTGGAGACAGTCGGTATGACCAGGGCCCAGCTTCGCAGAATGCTGCTGTATGAGAACAGTGCAGGCGGCGTGTTCGGACTTGTCTCTTTCGCTGTGGGTTCCGTGTTGTCAAGTGCATTGCTGACACAGGCATTTGGAGTGGATATTGCGCTGATCTCCGTTCCTGCCATGGGAATCCTGCTTTTTCTCTTCGCTGCCGGTGGCGTAACTGCGGAGGTTTCCTATCGGATGCTGACCAGAACATCCCTGACCGAGCGGGTCAGACTTGGAGAGTGAGGCGATAAAATCTTGCCCTAAAACCGGATAAACGGCATAACTGACCAGACGCATTTGCCGACATAACGTATAGCAAGGTCACTGCTGTGACAGTGACCTTGAGAGCGCCGGCCGTAATGGAGGTATAAGCAGTTTGGTAAATTTCGGCAGCCTTGCGTAAGCTGCCAAGCGCGGGCGTCAGTCCGTTTACAGAAGATAAACGGGAAGAGCCTGGCCTACTGTGTAGGACTCGTTTCCACCGGAGGCTTTGGGAGACTGTGATTTGGCTTCTTTCACAGCGGATTTGGCGCCGGTCTTACGACGGGCCGTTTCGGCTGTCCCGGCTTTTGCGTTTGCTGGAGCTTTTGTGTCTGCGTCTGTCTTTGAGCTTGCTGGAGCTTTTGCGCTCGCCCCTGCTTTTACGTCCGCCCCTGCGCTTGCTGGAGCTTTTGTGTCTGCGTCTGTCTTTGAGCTTGCTGGAGCTTTTGCGTCTGCGTCTGTCTTTGCGCTTGCTGGAGCTTTTGCGTCTGCCCCTGCTTTTGAGCTTGCTGGAGTTTTTGCGTCTGCCCCTGCTTTTTGTGACTTTCTTGTCTCTTTCGCGGCGCTTGCCGCCGCTCTCTTGATGCTACCTGCTCCCACGGACATGACTTTCTACCTCCTTTGCCAATTCCATATATTCACCTGCGCTTCTGGCAGATTTTTTATATGCCATCACGGGCCTTGAGTGATCCTGGGCCCATTCGATCTCACTGTCCACCCGGATGATTGTGTGGAATACATTTACTTCCCGGAATTCCTGTAAAGCCTCCAGCGTCTGTCTGCCGTAACTTTTTCTGGCGTCCATCTTTGTGATGGCCACGCCCAGGAGGTTCAGCTCAGGCACCAGCTTCTTCACACTGTCCAGAAATTCAAACATGTTCGCCACCCCGAAGAGTCCCCACGGACTTGCCTCCACCGGAAGTATCACATAGTCCGAAGCGCATAGGATATTCATGACCCAGCCTCCCAGGGTAGGAGGCGCATCAATCAGGATATAGTCGTATCCGCCTGTCTCCTTGAGGCGCTTCAGGATCCTGGACAGAATCAGTTCCCTCTGCCATTTGGTGAAAAGATCGTACTCGATGCCGCTCATCAGGGTGGAGGAGGGAATCAGATCCAGATTCTCGTAAGGCGTATGTATCACATAGTCTTGCAGATCCTCCTCCTTTTTTATGGCTGTATAAAGGTTCTTCTCCCCGCAGGCATAATCCAGCACCGTATCCTCCGGGAAAAAGGACAGCGTCAGATTCAGCTGCATGTCCCCGTCTATCAACAGCACCCTGCGTCCCAGCAAGGCCAGGGAATAGCCCACATTGGCACAGGTAGTGGTCTTGCCGCTTCCGCCCTTATTGTTGGCAAAGGCTATGGTTTTCACTTTACGTTCCGTCATGCAGGCATTCCGTTCCTTTCTCCGGGAAATCATCTGTCTGTTTCTGTCCCTCTTCTCTGTGGTACAGACATTGGATTCCTTTCTCCGCGAAATAGTCCATCCACTTCTGCTGCGGCCGGATGTCTGTCACCACCATGTCGATTTCGGACAGTTCGCAGATTCTGGAAAACGCCACATTGCCGAATTTTGTGTGGTCCACTGCCAGGATGCGCTGCCTGGCGGACTTCAGCATGGTATGCTTGATCTGGGAGAGGGAATCGTGGGCATCCGTGACGCCCTGCTCCAGATCCACGCCTTTACAGGACAGAATCACCTTGTCCGCCCGGAAAGAATTGATCACATCGGCGGCCCTGGAACCCACCAGAGTCAGGTAATTCTCCCGCAGGGTCCCTCCGGTGCAGATAATCTCCCATCCCGACACGTCCGACAGCTCTATCAGCACCTCGATGGAGCTGGTGATCACCGTCAGGTTCTTTCGGCTCTTCAGGGCTTTCACCACGGCCACCGCAGTGGTGCTTGGGTCCACGATGATATGGTCCCCCTCCTGCACCAGATCTGCTACCAGGGAGGCGATTTCCTGCTTTGCTTTCATGTTCCGCTTCTTGCGCACATTGAAAGGCATGTCCATGCCTGTGTTCTCGTTGAGGACCGCGCCGCCGTAGCTCTTGATGGCGAGGCCGTCTCTGTCCAGCTTGTCCAAATCCCGTCTGATGGTCTCCTCCGAGACGTCAAACAGAGCGCTCAGCTCGCTGACCACCACTTTCCGTTCATTCTGCAGCTTTTCCAAAATCAGGTTCCTGCGTTCCACTGCCAGCATCTGTCCCCGCTCCTTATCTGCCGCTTAAGCCATGTGCAAATCCGTCTTATTCCGCTACTGCCTTATTATTTTATCACGTCGCATATCGGGCTGCAACACTTAAATATCCGTATGCCGCGGGAATTCGGTGAATTAATACAATTTTTATTGACAGGGAATGCAGAAAGAAGCTAAAATGAAAAGATAAGAATATAATTTGCCAGAAGGAGGAAATGTCTATTGAAGAAAAACGAGATTATAATGAATGATTATGCACAGTTATGCAGAGCGGCTGACCATCTGGAGCCGGAAATGTTCGATAAGTATGAAGTGCAACGGGGTCTGCGCGACAAGAACGGGAACGGCGTAGTGACAGGACTGACCAACATATCGCGCATACAATCCTTTCAGATGATAAATGGGGCGAAGACGCCCTGCGAGGGGAAGCTTTGGTATCGGGGATATGACTGTATCGAGCTGGTAAAGGGCTTCCGGGGCAGGCGCTTCGGTTTCGAGGAGGTGGGGTATCTGCTGCTGTTCGGCCAGCTGCCGGATGAGAAGCAGCTGAAAGAGTTCAGGGAGATTTTGGTGGCCTGCAGGACTCTGCCCACGAATTTCACCAGGGACGTGATCATGAAAGCGCCCAGCAGCGATCTCATGAACTCTCTGACCCGGAGCGTGCTGACGCTGGCTTCCTATGACAAGAGCTGTAATGACACCTCCATAGAGAATGTGCTGGGCCAGTGCTTCCGGCTGATCAGCGTGTTCCCCATGCTGGCCGTATACGGGTATCACGCGTACAATCACTACCAGAACGACGAGAGCATGTACATACACCGCCCCTCGAAAAAACTGTCCACGGCAGAGAATCTGCTGATGATGCTGCGCCCGGACAAGGAATATACGCAGCTGGAGGCGGCGGTGTTGGACACCGCACTGGTGCTGCATATGGAGCACGGCGGCGGTAACAACTCCACCTTTACCACCCGCGTGGTGACCTCCTCCGGGTCGGATACCTATTCCGTCATTGCGGCGGCCCTGTCCTCCCTGAAAGGACCCAAGCACGGCGGCGCCAATATCAAGGTGGTGGAGATGATGCGGGAGATAGAGGCCAATGTGTCCGACTGGGAGGACGAGGACGCTGTGAGGGCTTACCTGAAGAAGATTCTGAACAGGGAGGCCTTTGACCGCAAGGGGCTGATCTACGGCATGGGACACGCGGTCTATTCCCTTTCCGACCCCAGGGCGCAGGTATTCAAAGGCTTTGTGCATCAGCTGGCGTCCGCCAAGGGCAGGGAGAAAGATTTCGAGCTGTACGCCATGATAGAGCGCCTGGCACCCCAGGTGATCGCGGAGAAATCCCGCATCTATAAAGGCGTAAGCGCCAATGTTGACTTCTACAGCGGCTTTGTGTACAGCATGCTGGAGATTCCGCTGGAGATGTTCACGCCCATTTTTGCTATTGCCAGGATTGTGGGCTGGAGCGCCCACAGGATCGAAGAGCTGATCAACATGGATAAGATCATCCGCCCCGCCTACCAGAGCGTCATGCAGGAGCGGGAGTATGTGAGACTGAACGAGAGATGAGCTCAAAGTGGAGAATATGATTGATGTAAGCCGCAGGGCGGCGGAATGTGTGGAGACATGAAAGTATTAAAGGGCATCTTCTTTTTTATCATGGGACTTCTGATGGCGGGATGCCTGGGCATCCTGATCTGCGCGCTGAATCCATCTTTGACGGCAATGCTTGCGGAGAGGGTAGAGAGCCTGGACGCGGCGCACTCGGGGCAGACAGGAGAGTCCGGGGGACTGGGCGGGCTGTTCGAGGACGGAGAGCCCCAGCCTGATTCGGGAACGGCGGACAGGGACCAGCCGGGGATCAATTCGGACTGGCTGGAGGGGCGCAACGGTTACGAACAGCCGGACAGCGACTCCCTGGAGACGCCTGAGTCTGTGAGCGGCCGCATGGGCTATGAGCCTGTGCGGGAGGAAGCCCTGGAGATAGACGATGCTGAGGCGGACGATCTGTCCGAGGCCGTTGATCCGGGGGACACGGGCAGCGACCTGACCTTTGACCAGGAAATCTATCCCTATTATGCCATGCTGGAAGCGGATATGCAGCGGATATACAGTCAGATCTATGCCAATGCCATGAGTCTGAC
This sequence comes from Lachnospiraceae bacterium, assembly GCA_022799755.1. GTDB lineage: Bacteria > Bacillota > Clostridia > Lachnospirales > Lachnospiraceae > Acetatifactor. The sequence goes on along the minus strand of JAAWOU010000059.1, from coordinate 8,776 downwards.
GGCCTCCTTTACCCCTGTGACGCCCGTGTCCGTGAGCCAGGTGAAGACAGTGTTTGAGGCAGTGTATAATGACCATCCCGAGCTGTTCTGGCTGGATACGGGGTATTCCTGCAAGTATCTGCGCAGCGGCAGATGCGCGGAGATCACCCTGAAGTTCAATGAGACCGTGAACGACCTGGAGGGGGCCAGGCAGGCTTTTCAGGACGCTGCCGGAGGCATCATAGCCCAGGCCCAGAGCCTGGGGAGCGTCTACGACAGAGAAAAATATGTCCACGATGCGCTGGCCCAGCTGGCGGAGTATGACGTGGCCTCTCCCATGAATCAGAGCGCCTACAGCGCGCTGGTGGGCGGCAGGAGCGTCTGTGCCGGGTACGCCAGAGCCTTTCAGTATATGATGCAGCAGCTTGGCATCCCCTGTTATTACTGCACGGGATATGCCGGGGAGGATCACGCCTGGAACATTGTAAAGCTGGAGGGAGACTATTACAATGTAGACGTCACCTGGGACGACACGGAGGATTCCGACTACGGTTATTTCAACAAGACGGACAGGGAGTACGCGGCCACCCACAGACGGACCGGCCTCTCGGTATACCTGCCGGCCTGTGAGGGCGCGGGAACCCAGGTTCAGCCGGCGCCGGACAGCGGAGGCGACGAGACCGGAGGAGGCGGCACCGAGGCCGTGGGCGCGGACAGTCCGGATGATCTCTCCGGCCTGATCAATCCCAATCCCATCAAGCCTATGGAGTGGCAGAGCAAGGTCAAGGTGGACCCCGTGCCCTCGCAGCCCACAGCGGAGGAGAGGAAGCAGGAGAATCTGGACAAGGCGGGAATCACGGAAGAACAGGTGCGCAGCACCATGCAGGAATACTATGAGGACTGCGAAAAGCTCTTAAAGGGCGTCGGCAAAGGGGACCGGCAGTTTACAAGCGTGATTCCGGAAAGCCTGTGGAGCTCAGTGGAGCGGGCCTACAACAACGGCGATTACTGGAAAGGATATGCGGAGAAAGCGCTGAGAGAGATGGGGGCGGAAAACTTCGTGATCCAGCTCCAGACAGAGAGGCTGGGCGGCGGGTACTACAGACTTTATCACAATGTATACACTTATTAAAAGAGGCAGGAATATCCTGTCTCTTTTTTCATATATTGGAAAAAGGAGGACATGTCAATGGAGAATTCGATTCTGCGGCTGTTCCCTTCAGACAGCCGGGCCCTGTGGCAGAGCGTGGCGAAAGAGCAGGCGTGCATTCAGGAAATCCGCCTGCGGACGGGGAAGCCGGTTATCATACACAGAAAAGAAAGGGAAATTTTCCTCACAGATCAGGGGGAATTCTCGGGGAATCCGGCCAGGGCACATCTGACCACGGACCGGGAATTGTCCCGGATGCTGGAGCATATCTGCCACTATTCTCCCTATGCCTTTGCGGAAGAATTGCGGCAGGGCTTTATCACTGTGGCGGGCGGGCACCGGGTGGGTGTGGCGGGACAAGCCGTGATGGAGGCGGACGGCAGGGTCAGGACGTTCAAGAATATTTCCTATGTAAATATCAGGGTGTCCCATCAGGTGAAAGGCGCCGCGGACACAGTGCTCCCGGACATGTACCGGGACGGAGAGCTGAGGAGCGCTCTGATCATTTCGCCGCCGGGCTGCGGCAAGACCACGCTGCTGCGGGATTTGATACGGCAGATTTCCGACGGGAATGCCTACGGACCGGGAATGAGCGTGGGGGTGGTGGACGAACGCTCGGAGCTGGCCGGATCCTTTCAGGGAAAAGCCCAGAACGATATGGGCATGCGCACCGACGTGCTGGACGGGTGTCCCAAGGAGATCGGAATGCTGCTCCTTTTGCGGGCCATGTCGCCCCGGGTCATCGCCATTGACGAGCTGGGCAGCGAGGGGGAGCTGAGAGCCCTGGGGCAGGCGGCTGCCTGCGGCTGTCGGATCCTGGCCACGGTTCACGGGGAGGACAGGCGGGATGTGGAGCAAAGGTTCGGACGGGAGGCGGCTTTCTGGGAGAGGCTGTTTGACCTGTTTCTGGTATTGGGAAAGCATTCCCGTGGGTGCGCTCCGGAAAGGCTCTGAGACCGGGGAGGATCGCGGGAGGCAGGGGGCATGAGAGTATGATCAGAATCGCAGGTATGTGCATGATTTTTACAGGGTGTCTGGGGCTGGGGCTGTGGTATCAGGCTCAGTTCGGGGCAAGGATAAAGGCGCTGCGCAGTCTGGAACATATACTGGAGCTTCTGGCCAGCGAGGTGCGCTATGGGAGAGCCGCGCTGCCCGAGAGCTGCAGCCATATCGCGGAAGGGCTTTCAGAGGATTTCCGGGCGGCTTTTCTGGAAGTGGGGCGCCGGATGGAGGAGAACATGGGAGCTTCTTTCGGAGAGGTCTTCGGAGAGGAAATGGAAAAGGTGCTGGAGCGACTGCCGTTGTCTTCGGAGGATCGGGCCCATTTTCTTAAGTTCGCTGCCCGGACAGGGTATTCCGACAGCCAGATGCAGCTGCGGGAGATAGAGCAGAGCGCAGAGCTTCTGAGGGGAACCAGGAAAAAGCTGGAATCGGAGAATGCGGAGAAGTGCAGGATGGCGGTGGGGCTGGGAGCCATGGGGGGACTGTTGGTGATATTGGTGCTCTGGTAGCGCTTTGGACGGTATGTTTGGAAGAGTGAGGCATTATGGGTATAAGTCTGATATTTAAGATAGCGGCAGTGGGAATATTGGTGACCATATTGAGTCAGATTCTGAAGCACAGCGGCAGGGAGGAGCATGCCTTTCTGATCAGCCTGGCCGGACTGATACTGGTCCTGACATGGATCGTGCCATATATTTATGATCTGTTTCAGACAATCCAGACACTGTTCGCTCTGTAGGCGTGAGGGAAAGGCATCTTAGACCGGTAAGGACCGGGCGGCAGGGAGGGATGAGTTTGACAGAGCTTGTAAAGATAGGGTTTCTTGGAATCGCGGGCATATTGCTGGCAGTGCAGTTTCGGGGGAGCAAGCCGGAGTATGCCACTTACATCGGACTGGCCGTGAGCATTATCGTCTTCGGCTTTTCCGTGCGCCAGATCGGGACCATCATGGGGCAGTTCATGAAGATCAAATCCTATCTGGGCGGATCGGAGGGATATCTGTCCATCCTGTTTAAAGTAATCGGGATTACGTACATATGTGAGTTCAGCTCCGATATCTGCAGAGACGCCGGATACGGGGCAGTGGCGGGACAGATAGAGGTGCTGGGGAAGCTGACGGTGATGTTCGCAGGCCTGCCTATCCTCTTTGCGGTGATTGAGCAGATTCAGAGCTTCCTGTGAGACGCAGGCTAAGGAGGGCATATGGAGATAGATTTGAACCTGGTCTGGCAGGACTATGGGCTGGATCGGCTTCAGGAGGGGATACTGCGCCTGTTTCCGGAGAGGAAGCTTGATCTGGAGCAGATTATGACCCAGGTCATGTCAGGGGATGTGTTCGGCGCGCTGGCCTCCCTGTTTCGGGACGGCATCACGGACTTTTTTACACAGTTTGGGGGAATGCGGAATGTGTTCGTATGGCTGCTGGTCCTGGGGATTGTATCCGCGCTGATGACCCATTTCGTGGAGATATTCGACAGGCGGCAGGTGGCGGATCTGGGATTTTATTTCATGTACCTCCTTTTTACCGCGGTGCTGCTGAAATGTTTTTCCCAGGCGGCGGACATTCTCAGGCAGACGCTGGAGAATATCATCCTGTTCGTAAAGCTGCTGGTGCCCGCCTATTTGCTGACCGTGGGCATCTCCACCGGATCTGCCACCGCGGGGGCGGCATACCAGACCATGCTCTTCGCGGTATACGGGGTGGAGTATATCCTGGAGCACGGGCTGATTCCCCTGATCTACAGCTATAGTATGCTGTCTGTGGTCAACGGCATATGGGCGGAGGAGAAGCTGACTTTCCTCATTGATCTGCTGGGCAAAGCGGTGGGATGGGTGCTGAAAGGGGCTCTCGGGGCAGTGACCGGCATCGGGCTGTTTCAGCGGATGATTACGCCGGTGATGGACTCCGCCAGGAACTCTGTACTGCAGAAAGTGATTTCGGCCATACCCGGGGTGGGCAACACCGCGGGCGGCGTGCTGGATTTAGTGGTGGGCTCTGCCATGGTCATCCGCAACAGCGTGGGGGTGGTACTGCTGATCCTGCTTTTGCTGCTGTGCGCCGTGCCGATTCTGCGGATTGGGGCGACTGCCATGCTGTTAAAGTGCGCGGCGGCTTTCATGGGAATCGTCAGCGACAGGCGGATCACATCCTGCGTGAACCGGATCGGGGAGGCCTCGCTGCTGCTTGCGCGCACTGCGGGAACGGCTATGCTTTTGTTCCTGATTGCCATTGCGGTGGCCTCGGTGTAGGGGGGAGCGGATTTGGAATGAGGGGAATTGCTTTGGGCAAAGGGGAGGGTGTATGGGAAATTCATTGTTTCAAAGTATCTGCCGCATCGGCATTTTTATGATATGCGCCCAGGCCGTGGTGCATTTCAGGCCAAAGGAAGCCTATGAGAAGTATTTGAAGCTCCTGGTCAGCGTCATGGTGCTGATACAGGTGTTCCTGCCCATTGGGAGCTTTCTTTTGGGAGACGGCAGGCGGGATGCGGTAAATGCGCTGGAGCAGTTTGGGCAGGAGCTGGAACAGGGCATGCAGGAGGGCGCCGAGGACGCCGCCGACGCGGACGAGATCCTGGAGAAGATGACGCTGGAGGAAGTCCTGAGGCGTATGGAGGAAGAAAAAGAGCGGGACAGGGGGGAACAGGGAGGGCAGGAGCGGACCGAAGAGACGGGATCGCAGAGCAGGGATTCGCAGGCCGGCCCCGGACAGGAAGACGAGACCTCAGGGCAGCATAGCGAAAGCGCCCCTCAGCCTATAGCGCCGGTGGTCATAGAGCCCATCGGGCCGCTGCATAAGGACGGGTGAGGGACGGAAGCACACAAGAGAGAACCGCACAGAGGTCAAAAACATCAGGAAAGGCAGGGACAGACATGAGCAGGGACTGGAAGCAGTGGGCCGCGGACAAGGGCCTGGAGAAATGGTTCCGCAGAGACAACTTTATCATTCTTGTGCTGACGGGGATTCTGCTGGTCATCATAGCGCTTCCCACAAAGGAAAGCCGGGATCAAAAGGAGGACTCGGCCCTCAAGGCAGAGCACCAGACACAAAATTCCGGCTTGCCAAGCGGGCAGGAGCCGGCCTATGGGACAGGGGATGGGGGCACAAACGCGGATGCGGACGTGCTCTACGCTGCAAGGCTGGAAGAGCGCCTGACCCAGGCGCTCTCACAGGTGGCGGGGGTGGGAGAGGTGCAGGTCATGATCACGCTAAAGGCCTCCAGCGAACTGGTGGTGGAGAAAGAACAGCCCGTGCGCCGCAGCTCTACCAACGAGAGCGACGCGGTGGGCGGAACCCGCTCGGTAAGCGAAGTGACCTCCGAGGAGAGCGTGGTGTACCGGTCGGACGGAAGTTTGAGCGAGCCCTATGTGATCAAGACGCTGTGTCCGCAGATCGAGGGTGTGCTGGTGATCGCCCAGGGGGCAGGGAACGGTACCGTGAGCCGCACCATCGTGGAGATCGCCCAGGCCCTCTTCGGCGTGGAGGCCCACAAGGTAAAGGTGGTGCGGATGGAGGATGCGTCTTCCTTTGTGCAAGATGCCGATTAGCCGCGGTACGGAAATATCTGCATATAAATAGTAAATAACGGAACACAATTTACTTTGCGGATAAAAGAAATCCTGTATTTATGCCTATTCCTGTGAAGACGAAAATCTGCCGGGGATCGGATCATTCCGGACTGCTGGCAGATCTGTCGGAAGCCTATGAAACCTATGCCAGCGATGAGGTAAAGCGCAGAATGGAAACCGACGGAAAATATGCGGGTGGAGGACGTGGCCCATGAGGTGGGCTTTTCGGATCACAACTATTTCATCAAGATTTTTAAAAAAGCCAAGGGCCATACGCCCCGGGCGTACCGGGAGAAAGAGTTCACCCGGGTGGTGGACAATCGGGAATTTTACTTACAGTTCACGCCGGAAGTCACACAGGAGACCGTACAGAGAGAGGAAGAGGAGCCGTAGACGCTTCTCTTTTTCCTTTTTTGAGACAGGTGCATATATTGCCCGAAAGGCTCATACAATGAAGTATTAAAACACGAAGAGGGGAATGAAAGTGAAAAACCTAATCAAGAAAAATCAGCTTATGATAACAGCGCTGGCAATCATGATTGCGATCGCGGGCTATCTGCAGTTCGCGGGCAGCGGGATGGAGGACGATTACCTGACGGCAGACGACAGCAATGTGGAGGCGGGCAGCGCCAGTCCGGTGGACTCGGAGGGTGTCATAACCGAGAATTACACAATGGACGGTTTACTGGATCTGTCGGAGGAAGATTTACTGAAGAATCAGACAGACATAGAGAGTCTGGATACGGACGGGGGCGTCATTGCGGACGACTATTTAAGCACCGGAATGGATGTGGCCGGCACGGAAGGTACGGACCCGGAGACTGTGGACGCGGACGGCTCTGCAGAGGGGGAAATGGCGGAAAATACGCCGGATGAGGGAGAGATTCCGGGCGAAGCGGTATTCACGGCGTCCAACGGGACCGCGGTGCTCTCGGACGCAAAGCTCTTAAAGGAGCAGACCAGGGCCAAGAATAAGGAGACCTTGCTGGAGATCATCAACAGCGCCGGGATCTCCGACGAGCAGAAGCAGGCGGCGGTGGACAGCATGGTGCAGATGACGGCCATCGCGGAGAAAGAGTCTGCGGCCGAGATCCTCCTGGAGGCAAAGGGCTTTCAGGATGTGGTGGTCAGCATCAACGGGAACGCGGTGGACGTGGTGGTGAACGCGGCTGCTCTGGACGACGTGATGCGGGCCCAGATTGAGGATATCGTCAAGCGCAAGACTGAGGTACCGGCGGAGAATATCATCATCAGCACCGTGGCCCAGTAAGCGGCACAAAAAAGTGTTTTTTTTACATAATATATATGGTATACTAGTATCTAAAGTGCCATTGGAGAGGACAGAAGACAGTATGAAAAGAGTATTTTTGATTGTGCTGGACAGCTTTGGAATCGGTGCGATGGAGGATGCGGCTTCCTACGGGGACATAAATGTCAACACGCTTGGGACTGTGTCCTCCAGTCCGTTCTTTTCCGTGCCGAATATGGAGAAACTGGGTCTGTTTGGGATAGACGGGGTATCCGGGAGAACAGAAGCGCACAGCGGGGTGATCGCAAGGCTGAGAGAACGCTCAAAGGGCAAGGATACCACCATCGGCCATTGGGAGATCGCAGGCGTCTACTCTCCCAAGCCCCTGCCCACCTATCCCCAGGGATTCCCCGAGGAGGTGCTGGACGCTTTCCGCGAAAGGACAGGAAGAGGCGTGCTCTGCAACCTGCCCTATTCCGGCACGGCCGTGATCCAGGACTATGGGGACGCCCATATGGCAAGCGGCGACCTGATCGTCTATACGTCTGCGGACAGCGTGTTCCAGATAGCGGCCCATGAAGAGATCGTACCCCTGGAAGAGCTGTACGGCTGCTGCAGGGCGGCCAGGGAGATCCTGCAGGGGGAGCACGGCGTGGGCCGGGTCATCGCCAGGCCTTTCGTCGGTCCCTGCGGCGGGAAATTTACAAGAACGGCACACAGGCACGATTTCTCCATCCTGCCGCCCTCCGTTACCATGCTGGACCAGCTTTCGGAGAATGGCAAAGCGGTCATCGCCGTGGGCAAGATCAAAGACATCTTTGCCGGAAAGGGCATCACGGAGTCCGTGTATACCTCCGGCAATGAGGAGGGCATAGAGCGGACGCTGGAATATCTGGACCGGGATTTTGAGGGGCTGTGCTTCATCAACCTGGTGGATTACGACATGCTCTACGGCCATCGCAGGGACATAGACGGCTATGCGAGAGCCCTGAGCTACTTTGACGGCAAGCTACCGGAGATCATGGGTAAGCTCAGGGAGGACGACATACTCATGATAACCGCGGACCACGGCTGCGATCCGGGGTATCTGGCCACCACGGACCACACCAGGGAATATGTGCCGTTTCTCATGTACGGGCCGGGAATCCGGCCGGAGAACCTGGGCACCAGGGAGACCTTTGCGGACATCGGGGCCACGGTGCTGCACTATTTTGACATCGCCCCCGCCTTTGCGGGCGCATCCATGCTGCCCCCGAAAGGATGAAGCTGCCGTGCCGCCCAGGAGATTGTAAGGGGGACCGGGAACGGTCAGGGGACTTTAAATTTAGGAGGATTGTGAATCAATGAACGAATATACGGAAGAAATAAACCGCCGCCGCACCTTTGCCATCATTTCCCACCCGGATGCCGGCAAGACCACACTGACGGAGAAATTCCTGCTCTACGGCGGCGCCATCAATCTGGCCGGGAGCGTAAAGGGAAAGGCCACGGCCAGACACGCGGTCTCGGACTGGATGGAGATCGAGAAAGAGAGAGGCATCTCGGTGACCTCCTCGGTGCTGCAGTTTGAGTACGGCGGTTACTGCATCAATATATTGGATACGCCCGGGCATCAGGACTTCTCCGAGGACACCTACCGGACCCTGATGGCAGCGGACTCCGCCGTGATGGTCATAGATGCGTCCAAGGGCGTGGAGGCCCAGACCAGGAAGCTGTTCAAGGTCTGTGTCATGCGCAAAATTCCGATTTTCACCTTTATCAACAAGTTGGACCGGGATGCTAACGACACGTTTGACCTGTTGGACGACATCGAAAAAGAGCTGGGA
>JAAWOU010000058.1 GCA_022799755.1 Lachnospiraceae bacterium | reverse complement strand
CAGGAAAGCGGGGCAGAGGGAACCGGAACTATGGAATCCGAACCGGAGGAAACGGCGGAACCCACAGAAGAACCATCGGCAGAAGAAACACCGGAGCCTGAAACCGGGGCGGAGGCACCCTCTGACGGGAATGCCGATGAAAGCGGCAGCGTGACGCAGACCGGGCAATCCGACAGCGCAGACCAGACAGACGAGGCAAACCAAGCCGGAACAGCAGGGGGCAGTGAAGCAGTCGCTGATGTGGGCTATACAATCAATGCCATGGAGAGTACAATGTATGCTAAGTCCGCAGTGAATGTAAGGAATCAACCCTCAACGGATGGAGAAAAGGTGGGACGGTTGTCATACGGACAGCAGGTCACCATCACAGGGCAGTGTGAAGAGACAGGATGGTTCCAGATTGAGTTGAATGGCGAAACAGCATTCGTAAGTAACAGCTATATCGTAGCCGAGAAACCGGCAACCACAACAACCAAGACGGCAAGTGGTAGTCAGGGTTCAGGCTCCGGTTCCAGTCAGGCATCCAACCAGGAAACAACCAACTCTGAAACAGCCGCCAAGACTGATAGCACAACAGAAGAAGCCCAGCTTTGCAATAGTGAGTTTGTGGCTCTGCTGAATGCTGACAGACAGGCAATGGGGCTTTCAACTGTAAGCGCCAATGGGACACTGGATTCTAATGCACTTACAAGTGCTAAAAATCTTGTCTCTAATTACTCCCACGATGCTCTTTCAAGAGGAGGGGCTAACAGAGAGAACATCGGTCAGGGGTACAGTTCAGTTGCAGATATATATGCGGCATGGAAAGCCAGTCCGGGTCACTGGGCAGCGATGACAGACGCGGGGTTAAAATACTGCTCAGTAGCGAAGTGCGGAACAAATTGGGTATTCTTAGGGTATGCCGAGGATGTGTTGTCCAACAAATATACAGACGAGTCTGGTAATGTCGATATCGAGGCGGCGGTGAATGATGGAGAGATGCGTGAGATTGGTACAACAACGGATGAAAATACCGGCAATAGCGCCACAACCTATGGTTCAGAGGGTACAATGACCACGGAGGAAGCTATCGAGAATGGAACTATAACAGAAGAAGAAAATGAGAATCTTGATGATATCTTTGCTAACTGGTAATCTGATTTACTTCAAGCAACCCCTAACCGGGTTGCTTTTTTAATGTTTTCGTATTCTGCAGAAACTTCAAATGAAAATTTCTTTCCCTTAGTAGTATTTTACTATATGTATATACTTTGGAAAGGGAGAGTAAATCGTATGAGATGGAAAAGAAAAGGAAAACAAGTTTTTGCGATGATGCTTGCCGTAGCGACTCGGTTAAGCGGTTGTACGCCTAATGGTATTTATGCGGACGAAGAGCCGCTTTTGCTTTTAGACATTCTGTAGACACACGGTAGACAGTGTGCAGTCCTCCTTGATTTTATTGGCTTTCCGGGATTGAAAAAGGTTCGAGTCCCGTCTATCGCTCTTCTTTTTATGTAGCGGAATCCCATAAAATGTGGAGTTCCGCTGTTTTTGCGTGTCTAAAATTCTGTAGACAGTACGAATGTTCTACTCTAATGCTTTCGCCATAAGGTCATAGGTCTGGCTTTCCGTCAGGGGATTGTAAATATAGTCCAGTGTCGTATTCAGGTTGTTGTGCCCCAGCATCTCCCGGATGCAGGCTAAGGGGACGCCGCTGGCGTTCAAGTTGCTGGAGTAGGTCTTACAATCCCTCCTGTTTTTGCAAGCTGGGAGAACATGCGGCGATGCATACACCATAAATTTGTAGCCGATTTATTTCAGGGATAGTTTGCACGCTCCGCGCAAGGGAATAAGTTACATCATATGCGATAGCCCGTTTCATTAAAATCAAGGATTTTCTGCATTCGGGGCACCGTTTCACACGGCTGTTTTCAGTGCTTTTGGCTGTTCTATCTCAATCCCGGACATCAGCCAGTCAAACTGCCTCCAGGTATAGAAAGTTTGCGGGTTGATCCCCTTTTCCCTGCACCAGTTGCTGGCCGTCATGCCGCTCCTGCGACATTCAAGCACCAGCCGATATTGTTCTTCTGCTGGTTTTCTCACTGCACGCATAATGACTACCTCCATTCATATCTGTTTGCAAGCAGGTTTGAACTGTAAAATACTTGCATTGTAGCCATTATCTCATACCTGGAAGCAGCTTGAAATCCTATCTTAAATTAAGCGCTTACAAAGAAAAGAAGAATCCCCGGACTGTGTTGCACCACGGTTCAGGGATTTCATCCTTTGTCTGCTGGCATTATAGCATATGCATATTTTCGCTGCAAGATGCATTTTCGTCCAAAATAGAAAAAGCGGAAGATAGTTCTTTGAGCGCTTCAGGCTTTTCAGGCTGTGCCGCTTCCCCGGTTTCGTAATCGGTCCGGTCGGAAGCTGCGGATGAGAGGGCGTCCTTGGCTTTGTAAAGCTGGCGCTGGAAAAGGCGGAAATCATCCTCCAGATATTCAAAGGCCAGGAAAGCGATCTTGCCGCTGCCATATTCTATTACAAATATCTTGAAAGGATTGAAGTAATAGTATATGGGCACGGCTATGAGCCCTATGGTCAGCAGGATGGAGCAGACCCAGAGGATGGAATCCATCCCGAAATAGATATGGTCTATTATTTCTACAAAACGCAGGAAAAAGCCCGTCAGCACCGTCAGGAAGACCGCGAAGAACAGCTCCAGCAAAAAGACGCCGCCGAAGCGTGCGGTGGAAAAACCCGTACTGATCACATTCTTGACATCAATGGTGTAATCCCCTTTTCGGATCCGGTAGGCACCGTCCGTGTTGTGGAAATATGTCCCCTTGACATATATGCGCTTGTCTGTCAGCACACAGAAGTGATCTTTCATAATGCCTTCGTCTAAAAATTTGTAAAGAAATCCCTCTCCAAGGATAGCCGCTTTCGTCTCAGCAGCATCCATGAATAAACTGTTCAGCTCTGCCATATTTTTGAATTCCCCCTGCCTTTTCGGCATCTCTTTTTTATAGTCTCACTTAGAACATCCTAGGCGGCGGAGCGCTCCACCGCCAAGGACATTCAGGTGAGAATCAAGAACGAGGTGTCAAGCATGCGTCCACACTTTTCACCTCGCACATTTCATAAGGCTTACAGATGGCAAAGTCCGGTACACCGCAAAAGGCATTGTATTTCTACCACAAATGCGTTATAATACCAATGTGTGTATCGCAGACTTGTTCTGTATCGTGTGGTAGCTAACTCTACCAACCTTGCCACAGGAAGCTGCAACTTCCTGTGGTGGTACACCGAGATTATTACGTCCTTGTATTCTCGATTACTATCTTACCATATTTTCTCTGTTTATACAAGTGGCAAAAAATTTTAAATGAAAGAATCGTAAGAAAATCGTGCAGAAAGGGGACCATAGGGTATGAATGGCATAAATGCAGCGTCAATGTTAAAGCTGATGGCAGCGAGAAATCAGTTCAACCAGAACCATCCGAAGTTCGGAGCGTTTCTGAAAGCCGTTTTTTCCGGGAGGATAGAAGAGGGGACTGTGATCGAGATCAGCGTTACGAGGCCGGGCCAGGAGCCTGTCACAACCAACATTAAGGTACAGCAGTCGGACCTGGAGCTGCTGGAGGAACTAAAGGAACTGACGAGATGATATACCTATCACATTTTACTTTCCCGGATATAGAGCAGGAGTACGGCTTTCTGATGGGGATAAAGAGGACCTGCTACGACACGTTCTATCCTTTCCAGGTGCTCTCAAAGCATGGGCTGCGTATGCTGGATTTCGAGCCGGTGACGATTCTCTACGGCGGGAACGGTTCCGGCAAGACCACGGCGCTGAATGTGGTGGCCCAGAAAGTGGGAATTGCCAGGGAGTCCGTCTATAACCGCTCCAATTTCTTTGAGGATTATCTGAAAATGTGCGATTTCGAGACAAGGGAGCCTGTCCCGGCGAACAGTCGGATCATTACCAGCGACGACGTGTTTGATTTTGTGCTGAATCTCAGATGTCTTAACGATGGCATCAGCAGCAGGCGGGAGGAGCTGTTCGAGGAGTATCTTGACAATAAGTATTCTCACTTCCAGATGAAGTCCCTGGAGGATTACGAGCAGCTGAGAAAAGTCTGCATGGCCCGCGGCAAGACCCAGTCGAAGTATGTGAGGAAGAATCTGATGGACAATGTGCGGGAGCATTCCAACGGCGAGAGCGCTTTCCTCTATTTCTCCGAGAAAGTGCAGGAGAACGGTCTGTATCTGCTGGACGAGCCGGAGAACAGTCTCTCCCCGCTGCGCCAGCAGGAGCTTGCGAAGTTCCTGGAGGATTCCGCCAGGTTCTTCGGGTGCCAGTTCATCATATCCACCCATTCGCCTTTTATGCTGGCCATGAGGGGAGCGAAGATCTATGATATGGACGAGGAAGTGGTGGATGTGAAACAGTGGACGCGGCTGCCTGGTGTCCGGGCCTATTTCGATTTTTTCAAGAAGCATGAGAACCAGTTCTCCCCGTGAGGACCGGAAATAAAAAGCCGCTCCCTTTTCTGCGCAGCTTGCGGGCGAAAGGGGAGCGGCTTCTGGTATATGTTTGGTATCACAAGTTCTGTTATTTAGTTGTAGTTCTCGATGCAGGGCTGGAACATGCTCTTGTTCACGCCGCACAGAGGGCAGCACCAATCATCGGGAAGAGACTCGAAAGGAGTGCCGGGAGCGATGCCGTGATCGGGATCGCCTTTCTCAGGATCGTAAGTATAGCCGCAGGGATTGCAAAAATATTTCTGCATAGGAATCAACCTCCTTTAAATTTTTAAAAACGGTGTTGTCAGGGCCAGGGCAGTTGCCTTAGCCGAAATATCTCTTCAGCAGGCCTTCAAATGCCTTGCCGTGACGAGCCTCATCGCGAGCCATCTCGTGAACGGTGTCATGGATAGCGTCCAGACCCAGCTCCTTGGCTCTCTTGGCCAGATCCGTCTTGCCGGCAGTAGCGCCGTTCTCGGCGTCCACTCTCATCTCCAGGTTCTTCTTGGTGGAATCGGTTACGACCTCGCCCAGCATCTCAGCGAATTTAGCGGCATGCTCGGCCTCTTCGAAAGCAGCTTTCTCCCAGTACAGGCCGATCTCGGGATAGCCCTCTCTGTGGGCCACTCTTGCCATGGCGAGATACATACCTACCTCAGAGCACTCGCCCTCGAAGTTGGCGCGCAGATCCTTTACGATATCCTCGCGCACGCCCTGGGCAACGCCTACCACATGCTCTGCAGCCCATGTCTTGTCGGCAGCCTGAGCCGTGAACTTCTCGGCGGGAGCGTGGCAGATAGGGCACTCTGCGGGCGGATTGTCGCCCTCGTGTACATAACCGCATACTTGACATACATACTTCATACTATTTATCTCCTTTTCTTATAAAGAATATCTGGTAACCTGTGTCATGGGCCTGATATCTCAGGCAAGTTTACTTTCCGCGCGGAACCGGATTCTCAGACAAGGTCCGACTGGTCCGGTAAGCCCGGCTTTCCCGAAAAGCAGCACTCTTCGGACAGATCCGCTTTCTCGGATTTTGTACAGCAGGGACAGGTGCCGTAGAAATAAGTCACATGCCCGGCCACATGCCCGTCAAAGTGCGCGGCGGCCTTTTGCAGAACGGAACCGATGTCCTCCAGCTCTAAGTCTACCACACTGCCGCATTTCTCACAGAGCAGATGATAGTGGGGCGAGGTGTCGGCGTCGAAACGGTCTACGCCGTCGCCCATATTCAGCCGGCTGATCTCCCCGGCTTTGGCCAGGAGAGTGAGATTGCGGTATACCGTGCCGAGACTGATGCTGGGATTGCGCCGGCGGACATTTGTGTAAATAATATCCGCAGTGGGATGATCTTTCCTTGTCATCAGGAATTCCCTGATGGAATCCCGCTGCCTGCTGTGTTTCCTTGCAGTCATCCGGACACCTCTCTTTAAAACAATAATGATTACTGTTTTTATTATAATAAATTTTGGAAAAAAGTCAAGCGCAGCCGTTAAAATTTATATACATTTTATAAATAGTACCCGTAAAAATTGAAAAATGCGGGTCATACAAGAATCCGGTCCAGCCTTGCGCCGAGACGGCAAAGGATTTCGTTGGTGATGGTGCCACACTGATCCGCGATCTGTCCTGCCGTGATTTCATCCTCCCCGGAGACACCGATGATGACGGCTGTATCCCCCGGCTGAACCTGGGGGATGTCGCTGACGTCCACGGTGGCCTGATCCATACAGATTCTGCCGATGATAGGCGCTCTGCGGCCGTGAATCAGGACGCTTCCCCGGCCGTGGGAGAGTTCTCTGGGCAGTCCGTCTCCGTAGCCGATGGAGATGGCGGCGATCCGCATATCCTGCGGGGCAGTGAAAGCGATGCCGTATCCCGCGCTCTCTCCGGCATAGAGGGGCCGCAGGGATGTAACCTTTGCCTTTAAGGACAGCACAGGCTGCAGGACGTCTTTATAGGGATATGTATCGGCTTCGCTGCTCAGGAGACCGTACAGGGCGATGCCCGGGCGGACATAGTCGGCCGCCAGCTTCTGCCAGGCTGTGGCGAGGCGTCTCTCCGCAAAACGTTTCGGCTGATCTTCCTGCGCGTCCGTCCATCCGTCGGGAGTCTTTAGCAGGTTCATGATGCCGTAGCTGGCCAGCAGATGGAGACTGGGGCAGGGCCGTCCGTCCTTTTTCAGGAGCTCCACCACCTGATAAAAAGCTTTGACCTGAGCCCTGGTAAAGGCTTTGTGCTCCGGCAGGGGCGAGTCGGAGACGCACAGGTGGGTGAAAAGTCCGTCGATGACAATGTGCCGCAGCTCATAGACGGCTTTGATGTCGTCTATATTTTCGCAGCGTATGCCCAGACGGTGCATGCCGGTATCGATGCCGATGTGTACACGGATGTCCGCTTGGGCCTGGTCCAGCAGTCTGGCGTAAGGATAGTCTATGACAGTCTGGATCAGCTGATAGCGGTTAAGCAGCGGGAAATCTTCCGGAGGGGTGTAGCCCAGGATCAGGATCTGGCCCCGAATGTCTGCTTGGCGCAGCTGCACGGCTTCTCCGATGCTGGCCACGCAGAAAGCGTCCACGCCCAGGAGGTTCAGCTGTCTGGAGATCAGGACTGCTCCATGTCCGTAACCGTCTGCCTTGACCGCCGGCATGAGCCGACAGCGCTGGGGCAGGCGGGCCCGGAGAACGTCCACATTGTGGGCGAGGGCATGGGAGTCCACCTCGATCCATGCCCGGGAGGCGGCAGGTCTGCAGCCGGATTCCCGGGGATTGTCTTTTCTTGACTGCGTAATCCGCTCTGCAACGGATTTTACCGGCTTTTTGCCGGCGTTTTCGGGATGCGCCCCCGGCGCTTTGGCGGTGGGGGCAGAGCTGTCCTCCCCAGGCAGGTCCGTACCGTTGGAGTAGTCCGCATCCGGATCAAAATCGGCATCGCCGGAGAAGTCTTCGGTAAGGAGCTCCTCGTCGCTGGAATAGTCCGCATCCGGATCAATATCTACATCGTCGGAGAAGTCTTCGGTAAGGAGCTCCTCGTCGCTGAAATAATCCGCAGCCGGATCAATATCTACATCGCCGGAGAAGTCCTCGGTAAGGAATTCCGCATCGCCGGAATATTCTGCTGCCAGGTCCGAATCCGCGCCGTCAGGGTACTCCGCGGACGAGGCGTCCCGGCCAGGGTCGCTTTCGTCCGTATATGCGTCGTCACCGGACTCGCTGGCATGGACGGGAGGCTTTTTGCCCTGACTGCGGGCAGTGGGAATCCGGCGCTGCTCGGAGGCGGCCGGACGGCCGTTTCTCAGCAGGGCCTGGAGCCATGCGGTGACAAAACCGGCCATGACGGACAGAGCCGCCACCGCCAGGTAATGTACGAGGCTGTTGTCCACCAGCAGCTTCGTCAGCCCTAGGGGCCTTGCGATGCCCCTGACCACTACGATAAAGGCAGGATGCAATATGTAGATCCAGGTGGCGGTCATGCGCAGGCGCCTGCTGGATTTTTTGGGAATGCCCAGCAATATGCGATACAGGAAGAACATTACGGGAACCAGAGCAAAGTACATGCTGTCATGCCGCTGGAGCTTGAAATACCGCAGCAGGAACGCCTCTGCCGTCATGAGCACAAAGGAGAGGGCAAAGAGGGAGCAGGAGAACAGGAGGTTCTCGGAGGATTGTTTTTTATCCTGTTTGCGCCCTGCCTCTGCCATCCATGCGCCAAGCACCAGAAACAGGGGCGCCAGGAACAGGCCGTTTCGGGTGTAGGAGGAAATCCGGAAGATAAATTCATACACGGACTCCAGCACAGGGACTTTTTGAACCAGCCCGTAATAGCTGTCTCCCATCAGGCCAAAGACATAGAGCACAGCGGAAACGATTGTCATGCTTCGCAGGGTCAAAAAACGGCTCATCAGGTACACCACGAAAATGCCCAGGATACAGGCCGGGAAATACCATAGATGATAAAAGGTTCCGTCAAAGAGAAGCATGCGCAGGACTTTGCCTACGGTAAGATCTTCGTAATGCCCGGCATAGATGCCGATAGGAAGATATAAAACAATGCAGATCAAATAGAGCAGGGAAGTCTTCACCAGATACCTGCGAAGCTTCAGGGCGCCCTTTTGGGAGGAAATCTCTCCGGCAGTCAGAAATCCGGAGACCACGAACTGCCCTGTCACCATGAAGAAAAAGGGAACGGCAATCCGCGCCAGCACTCTGGTGAGAAAAAAATCCGCCCCCTGGTGAAAAGTGGCAAGGGGCGAGGTATGGATAGCGATGACTAACAGGGCGGCCCCTATCCGAAAACGGTCCAGCCAGCCGTAATTTGCTTTTGTCCGCATTTAAATTACCTCCATTCCGTCAAAATAAAACCGTCCACGTTATTGCCGGAGAGGGTGTAGAGACAATGGTCCGGCAGCTCTAAACGAATCGGCTCCTGCTGCGCTTCTATATAAGAAATTGCTGCTTTTTGCCCGCCGTTTTCCCAAAAGCAAAGGCTGTTTTTATAAGGAAAGCGCCTTAAATAATCCGTGTACTCCTCCAGGGTCATGTCCTGTTCTCTCATGATCCGGGCATGAGGGATTCCCACATAGCGGAAATGCCAGGGCTCATGACCGATGCCGGTGACCTGCTCTCTCCCTTTCGGATAGCGCAGGACAAAGCCGTAATCCGCGGCCTTTTCCCGGAAAGTTCCGCAGACGCCGGTATAGGGGAACTCCGGACGGATGAAGTCGATATGTTCCCTGCGGGCTCCCAGATCAATGGCAAGGCCGGTCTCATGCTCGCTATGCCCCGGCAGCGCCACATAGGTGCGGGTGAATTCAGGCCCGTTCTCCCTGAGGCTGTCGTCCCAGATCCGCTGCTGTTCCCCGCGGGAGCGCCATGCGCTGACGAAAGCGATTTCCTGCCAGCCCCGGACGGCGCTCATCAGCCGGTTCAGGGCATGGGAGGCGGAGCTTTGCAGGAGAGCGTCACCGTCAGAGTGAATGGGGATCAGCTCCTGCACGGCGCTTTCGTCGAAAGCATGGGCTCCGTTGACCAAAATCAGGGTGCCCCTGTGAATTTCATTGTATGATAGCAATATTATTTTCATGCCGTCTCAAGACCTAACTCCAGTATCCGGGAGATCACTTCCCGGAAAGAATGCCCCGCGGCTTTCATCATGCCGGGATAGCGGCTGTGCTCTGTAAAGCCGGGAATGGTGTTGATCTCATTGAAGACAACCTCCCCGTCAGGAGTCAGGAACATGTCTACCCGGGCGAAGCCTGTGCAGCCCAGGGCCCGATAGATGCATTTTGCCTTTTCCTTGATTTCGGCCGCCTTGGCAGGGGTGATTCTTGCCGGTACGTGAATGGCCGAGGTCTTCAGTGTATATTTCTCCGTGAAGTCAAAGAATCCGCCCGAGAGCTCGATCTCGTCCACTTCGCCGGTGACGAGCTCCCTGTTGCCCAGCACGGCGCAGCCCACCTCGAAGCCGGGGATGTTTTCCTCCAAGAGGGCCTGAATGTCATATTTAAAAGCCAGGGCTACAGCGGGGGCAAGCTGCTCTTTGCAGGCGACCTTGGTGACGCCGTAGGAGGAGCCGGCCTTTACCGGCTTGACAAAGAGGGGATAACCGATCCTCTCCGCGAAGCTTTCCATGGCCTCCATGGGCGTATCGGGCTCCAGCACCAGATGCATGGGCACGCGCACGCCCTCTAAGCCCACCAGTCTGTGGGCCCGGTCCTTGTCCATGCCCAGGGCGGAAGCCAGCGTGCCGCACCCTGCCACGGGGATGCCGGAGAGTTCCAGAAGCCCCTGCAGCGTGCCGTCCTCCCCGTTGCCGCCGTGGAGTACCGGAAACGCGATGTCCAAGGGAATACGGGATATGCCGTCCGCGCCCAGCAGGATCAGACAGTTCTCGCCCCGGTTAGGAGACAGGACGGCCGGGACGCAGTCGGCGGCGTTCTGCCAGGTGTCGGAGAGAAGCCTGTCCACAGGCCCCGTGTAATGGAACCATTCCCCTTTCTGGGATATGCCGATGAGTACCGGGTTGTATTTCTCCCGGTCCAGATTGAGGATGACCCCGGAGGCCGAGGAGAGGGATACGCTGTATTCGGGAGAGCAGCCCCCGAAGAAAATGCCCACATTTATCTTTTTCATCATGAAAACCTTCCTTTGCTTCATTATTTTATGCTGTACAATTTCATAACAGTCTCATATAAGAAATACTACATCCAAACAAGAGAAAAGTAAATAGCGGGAAGATTAAGATTTTTTTAATGATATTATTTTTCTTATTTTACACTTTCCTGCGAAAAATATGCTATAATCTGAAGCGTAGAAAATGTAGTATCGTATATAGAGGTTACGTTCACGGGGCGTTTTCGTGTGCTTTTTACACGAAAATCCCGAGATTGCAGAGTAGGATGGGGAGTGGGCTTATGAAATTCAAGACAAGGCTGCAGATTACATTCATAGGCATCATCGTTCTGCCATTGCTTCTGACGGCGCTGGCCTTTTTCGGAATCGGGCTGTATCTGATGAACACCGGGAAAGGATTTCCGGTGGGACGGCTGGACTATACCTCGATGACGGAGAACATGCGCCAGGTGGCGGCTGCTACGGACGATGTGTTCTTTGAACTGAAGAGACAGATTGAGACGGAGCCTGCAAAGCTGGCCGATCCGAATTATCTGGATGAAGTGAACGCCCGGATTCCCCACAAGACCACCTACATTCTGATCAGGAAAGAGGACACCCTGTATTACGCGGGTAATCCGGAGGCGGCGGAGGCGATTTTTTCCAGTCTGCCTGCCTATGGGGAGGGGAACGGCGCGGAGGGCGTTGAAATCTACTATGACGAGATGGACAAACTGGTCAAGCAGGCGGATTTTATCTTCCCCGACGGCAGCAGGGGAAGCGCTTTTGTAGTCACAAAGGTGAACTCCCTGATATCCAAAAAGCTGCTGATTGACATGTTCATAGCCATTTTTCTGATACTGATCTTCACGGGCATCGTTCTGACCAGATGGATCCACAGCGGGGTATTCAACCCGATCAATGAGCTGAATGTGGCCATGCGCAAGATCAAGGAGGGGAATTTCGACTATGTGCTGCAGACGGACGCAAAGGGAGAGATCGGCGATCTGTACCGCAATTACGAGGACATGCGGCTGCGGCTGAAAGAATCCCTGGAGGAGAATCAGGAGAGCGAAAAGCAGAACAGAGAGCTGGTCAGCAACATTTCCCATGATCTGAAGACGCCCATCACGGCCATCAAGGGCTATGTGGAGGGCATTATGGACGGGGTGGCGGTGACGCCGGAGAAAATGGACAAATATATCAAGACCATCTATAACAAGGCCAACGACATGGAGCGGCTGATCAATGAGCTGACTTATTACTCAGGCATTGACAACAACAGAATCCCGTACAATTTCCACCGCATCAACGTAGCGGACTATTTCGGGGACTGCGTGGAAGAGGTGGGGCTGGATCTGGAGCAGAAGAATATCGAGCTGAACTACTCCAATCTGGTGCAGCCGGAGACGGTGATCATCGCGGATCCGGAACAGATGAAGAAAGTCATCAATAATATTATCAGCAACAGTGTAAAATATATGGATAAGCCCCGGGGAGAGATCGACATCCGGATACTGGACGAGGCGGATTCCATACGCATTGAGATCGAGGACAACGGCAAGGGCATCGCCCAGAAAGATCTGCCGAAGATCTTTGAGCGCTTTTACCGCACGGATGCCTCCCGGAATTCTGCCCAGGGGGGAAGCGGCATCGGCCTTTCCATTGTGCGCAAGATCATCGAGGACCACGGCGGATATATCTGGGCTACGGGCCGGGAAGGCGAGGGTACCTGCATGCACTTTGTGCTGAGAAAATATATTGAGCTTCAAAATGACTAAGAAAAGCTGGAACATGATTAGAATGGAAAGGGTGGGTTTGGACATGAGCAGAATATTGATCGTAGAGGACGAAGTGGCAATTGCGGATCTGGAGAAAGATTATCTGGAGCTGAGCGATTTTCAGGTGGATATCTGCAACAGCGGGGACGAGGGACTGACCATGGCTTTGAACGGGGATTACAATCTGGTAATCTTGGACCTGATGCTGCCGGGCATGGACGGCTTCGAGGTGTGCCGCAAGATCCGGGAGGAGAAAAATATTCCGATCCTGATGGTATCGGCCAAAAAGGACGACATTGACAAGATCAGGGGCCTGGGACTGGGCGCGGACGATTATATGACCAAGCCTTTCAGCCCAAGCGAATTGGTGGCCAGGGTGAAAGCGCATATGGCGCGGTATGAGCGGCTGGTGGGCACCAACCAGAAGCCCCAGAACGATATCGTGGAGATCCGGGGCATCCGCATTGACAAAACGGCCCGCCGTGTGTATGTAAACGGTGAGGAGAGGACGTTTACCACCAAGGAATTCGACTTGCTGACTTTCCTGGCGGAGAATCCCAACCATGTGTATACCAAGGAGGAGCTGTTCCGGGAAATCTGGGACATGGATTCCATCGGGGATATCGCCACGGTGACGGTGCATATCAAGAAGATCCGGGAGAAGATCGAGAAAGACACGGCTAAGCCCCAGTACATTGAGACGATCTGGGGAGTGGGGTACCGGTTCAAGGTTTGATAAGGCTTGATAAAGTTTGGGGCGTCAAAGTGCGCTGCCTGGGAATTCCGGGCCCGCCGGCGATAAATTCGTCAGGCGGGCCGTTTCGACACGAAAGAGCGGACAGGGGGCGGCGGGCCCAGGAGGAGGAGATATGCTGCCGGAGGCCTTTTTGGAGAGAATGCGTGGAATGCTGGGGGAGGAGTACGGGGCTTTCCTGGAAAGCTTCCGTGGGGAGCATGCCCGGGGACTGAGCCTGAATCCCCGGAAGATAGGCATCGACGGGCGCAGCGCTGCGGAGCGCTTTGGCGTCCATGGAGCCGCGGAGGGAGAAAACATCCTCGGCTTCGCTGGTCTGACCGGAGTGCCCTGGGCGCGGAACGGGTATTATTACCGGTCCTGCGACCAGCCGGGGAAGCACCCCTTTCACGATGCGGGCCTTTACTATATTCAGGAGCCCAGCGCCATGATGCCGGTGGGGCTTATGGACATACAGCCGGGAGAGCGGATCCTGGACCTGTGCGCGGCGCCCGGCGGAAAAAGCGTGCAGATAGCGGCAGGGCTTCAGGGAAGCGGCGTCTTGGTCTGCAACGAGATTCATCCGGCAAGAGCGAAGATTTTGTCGGAGAACATAGAGCGCATGGGCATCGGGAACGCCTGTGTGCTGAACGAGACCCCGGAGCGCCTGGCGGAGGTGTTTGCGGGATATTTTGACAGGATTTTGGTGGATGCGCCCTGCTCCGGGGAGGGGATGTTCCGCAGGAATGAGGCGGCCTGCGGGGAGTGGAGTCCGGAGCATGTGGAGCTGTGCGCGGCGCGGCAGGACGGCATTCTGGACTGCGCGGCGGCGATGCTGCGGGCAGGCGGGCGGATGGTGTACTCTACCTGTACCTTTGCGCCGGAGGAAGACGAGGGAAGCGTCAGCAGGTTCTTAAGGCGGCATGGGGAATTCGGGATACTGCCTGGGGACAAGGAGAGGCTGGGCCTGCTTTCCTGCCACGGAGTGCCGGGATATATAGACGACCCGGCTCCTGGCCTGGAGGGCGCCGTGCGGCTGTGGCCCCACAGGGTACGGGGGGAGGGGCATTTCGCCGCCGTGCTGGGCAAAGAGGGAATTTTCTTGGAGGGGATTCGGGATTACGACAGAAAGAGTGCGGTAAAGAGGACTTCCGGAGAGAGCGACAGGGCTGTGCCGGCGGAATTTCTGCTGTTTTGTGAGGAGAACCTGAGCGTTTCCAGGGAGGATGTGCCGGCCGGACTGGGGCGGATCACAGGGCTTGGAGGCGCCCTTAGATTTCTGAATTTCGGGGACAATCTCTATCTCGCGCCGGCGGACATGCCCTCTTTGAAAGGCCTAAAGGTGCTGCGGCCCGGCCTGCATCTGGGCGAGACGAAAAAGAACCGCTTTGAGCCGTCCCACGCGCTTGCGCTGGCGCTGGCTCCCGGGGCCGCGGCACATGTCCGGAATCTGAGCTCTGACGACCCGGCGGTATCCGCCTATTTAGGCGGTCAGACTTTTCCCGCAGAGGGGGAGAAAGGCTGGTATCTGATCTGCGTGGACGGTTACGGCCTGGGCTGGGGGAAGCTGGCCGCAGGCTCTATGAAGAACCACTATCCCAGAGGGCTGCGCAGGTGAGGGGCAGTCAATACATATACAAAGACAGGATTCTCCTTTCAAAAAAGGGAGTAAATATCCCTGCCGCGGAGCAGACCGGGCTCGCGGCAGGATTTTTTTATGGGAAATAATGTAAATAATGTGCGGTATGACGAAAAGTTCCAAAATATCAGCCGTATCATGGTATATTATGCCACAAGGTGGTACAATGTACCCAGATAAGTCAAAAATATTGACAAATATATTGCAAAAAGGTATTGTGTGAGAAAGGAGTCAGAAATGAAGCATGTATTATCCAGACTGCAGGAGTATGAAAAACAGGCCAGTGCCACGGAGAAGAATGTGATCGGCTATCTGCTGGAAAAGACAGAGGAAGCAGGGGAGCTTAGCATCTATGACATTGCGGAGAAGACTTATTCCTCGCCCTCCACCATCATCCGGCTGTGCAAAAAGATCGGATTTCAGGGATACAAGGATTTCAGGAAATCGCTTCTCTACGAGACGGCCCTGCGCAAAGAGTCCAGAAGCAAGCACATGGAGGAAATCCGGCAGGAGGGCAGCCTGGAGGAGATCGTCAACAAAGTAACGGTCAAAAACATTGTGTCGCTGGAAAATACACAGAAGCTGGTGGACCTGGACGTACTCAAAGAGAGCGTGGACCTGCTGGTGAAAGCGGAGAGTATTCATTTGTTCGGACTCGGTGCGAGCCTTGTGGTAGCCCAGGATGCTTATCTGAAATTCCTGAGAATCTACAAACCCTGCTTTATGGGACCGGACGTACACGCGCAATATCTGCAGGCGATGAATGCCAGAAAGGGCAGCGTGGCGATTATCCTAAGCTACTCCGGCCAGACCCAGGAAATGATCCGCTGCGCGGAAGAACTGAACAAAAACGGCGTGCCTATCATACTGATCTCCAGGTTCGGGAATTCGGCGCTGGCAAAGATGGCGGACTGCAATCTGTGCGTGGCAGCCACGGAGTATATCGTCAGGAGCGGGGCCATGTCGTCCCGGATCTCACAGCTGAATGTGATCGATATCTTATATACGGCATATATCAACCGGGACTTTGAGAACAATATGAGGCGTTTGGAGAGAACGCATATCAGGAAACAGGAGTAGAGACAGAACGAGTCTGCAGGAAGCAGACGGATGGGAGCGATCATGGGAGACTGCTTTTCAGGGATGGAGACGGAAAGGGTAAATCCGTACACACAGAATATTGACCAGTGCAGCGTGCAGGAGATCGTCAGCCTGATCAACAGAGAGGATGCGAAAGTTGCGGAGGCGGTAAAGGCTGCGCTGCCACAGATCGGCGAGGCGGTGGAGAGGATCTACAAAGCCCTGAGAGCCGGAGGACATCTGCTGTACATGGGGGCAGGCACCTCGGGGCGCCTGGGCGTTTTGGATGCCTCGGAATGTATACCGACTTTCGGCGTAGGCAAGGATATGGTACAGGGATGCATTGCCGGGGGAGATGTGGCGCTTCGCTTTCCCATTGAGGGATGCGAGGACGATGCGGATCTGGGGAGAGAACAGATCAGAATCTATGAAGTGGGAGCAAAGGATGTGGTGGTGGGGATCAGCGCCAGCGGCAGGGCGCCCTTTGTGATCGGCGCCATGGAGGAAGCCCGCAGGCAGGGCGCCCAGACCATTGCGGTAGTGAACAATCCGGACAGTGACATAAAGGCTTACGCGGATGTGTGCATTGAGGCGGTCACGGGGCCTGAAGTGATCAGCGGCTCCACCAGAATGAAAGCCGGAACCGCGCAGAAAATGATTCTCAATATGCTGTCTACGGCAGCCATGATAAAGCTTGGAAAAGTGTACGGCAATCTGATGGTGGACCTGAAAGCATCCAACAAGAAGCTGGAGGAACGGGCAAGGAGAATCTTCTGCAGGGTGACCGGAAAATCAAGGGAGGAAGCGGATCTGTACCTGCCGGCGGCAGGGATGAACAGCAAGGTCGCCATACTGATGTGCCTGGGCGGTCTTGACAGAGAGGAAGCACAGGAGGCTCTTGCGGAGAACGACGGTTTCCTGAGAGCGGCGCTTGACAAGGCGAAGGAGGTCTGAATGAAAGGCAAGGAGAAAGCGGCCCCAAAGAGCCTGGGGAAGAGAATACGGAGGGCGAAATACATCTATCTCATGATATTGCCGGTGATCATATGGTTCCTGCTGTTCCAGTACTGGCCTATGGCATGGCTGTCCATCTCTTTCTTTGACTATGATCTGTACCGGGGATTTTCCGGCAGTGAATTTGTGGGTTTTGCGAATTTCGTCAAGTTTTTCACGGGACTGGATTTCTGGAGACTGATCAGGAACGTCCTGCTGATGAATCTGTATGCTCTGGCAGTGGGATTTCCCATGCCTGTCATATTTGCCCTGTTTTTAAATGAATTCAGGACCAGGAAGATGAAGAAATTTGTCCAGACAGTGAGCTTTCTGCCCCATTTCATATCCATGGTGGCATTTGTGACCATTGTGACGGAATTCCTCTCTCCCTCTACGGGGGTGCTGGCGGAAATCTTCCGTTTTTTCGGAAAGGAGCCCATTTTCTTCCTGGGAAAGGCAAAATATTTCCGGACCATCATGGTATTCTCCGGTATATGGCAGGAGATGGGCTACAGCGCCATCATTTATCTGTCGGCGCTGACAGCCATTGACGTCAATCTGTACGAGGCGGCCATGGCGGACGGGGCGAACCGTTGGAAGCGGCTGATCCACATTACGCTGCCCGGCATTATGCCCACGGTGGTGGTGATGTTCATACTGCG
Source organism: Lachnospiraceae bacterium (assembly GCA_022799755.1). Classification (GTDB taxonomy): domain Bacteria; phylum Bacillota; class Clostridia; order Lachnospirales; family Lachnospiraceae; genus Acetatifactor. Next base: position 7,736 of record JAAWOU010000058.1, on the reverse strand, counting down.
GGTGGGATCTTTGATCAACGCGAATTTCGAGAAGATATTCCTGTTCCAGAACTCGATGAATCTGGAGGTGTCGGAGGTCATCCAGACCTGGGTCTACAAAAGGGGCATGATCAAATATGACTACAGTCTGGCTACCGCCGCAGGGCTCTTTAACGGTGCGGTGGCGCTGGTGCTGGTGGTAATGGCGAACCGTTTCAGCAAGCGGTACTCGGATTCGGCCGGAATCTGGTGAGCGGAGGCGGTCTGTATGATAACCGCAAGGATTTGATATTTCGGGGGTTTATGTAATGCAACCGGTCTGTGAGATGGAGGATTTCTATGCTGCATAAGAGAATGAGCCGTATAGACTATTTGGTGGAAGCCATATTGTTCTTCATAGGCATTGTCATCTGTATCTGTATTTTATACCCTATTTTAAATATTCTGGCAATTTCGGTGAGCGCGGACGGCCCTGTGCTGCGAAATGAGGTGCGGCTGCTGCCCCGGGGATTTACCATGAAAGCTTACGAGGAAGTCATCGTGAACAACGGTGTGCTCAGGGCTCTGGGGAACTCGGTTTTCATCTCACTGGCGGGATGTCTTCTCAGCGTGACGGCCACCTATTTCGCGGCGTACCCCATCGCCTGCTGCGAGTTTCCCGGGAAGAAGATTTACAATATCTTTGTCCTGATTCCCATGTGGTTTCAGGGAGGCATGATCCCGGCGTATATCTGCGTGCAGAAGCTGGGGCTGATCAACAGCTACTGGGCCCTGATTCTCACCGCGCTGATCTCTTCCTACAATGTGCTGATTCTCTCCAGCTTTCTGAGGGGGATTCCCAGAGAACTGCTGGAGTCGGCCCGAATGGACGGCGCCGGCGAGCTGCGGGTGATGTTTCAGGTGGTGGCGCCTTTAGCCAAAGCGTCCTTTGCCACCATAGCTCTCTGGGTGATCGCGGCCCATTGGAATGCCTATTTCGGCCCCCTGCTGTACCTGACGGATTCCGCGAAATTTACACTGCAGCAGGTGCTGAGAGAGATTGTACTGGAGGCAAACGCCGTACAATATGATCTGGGAACCGTCAGACCCGGACAGCCCAGCGTCAATCTGGCAGATCAGATCCGCTATGCGGTACTGGTGGTATCCATGGTTCCCATGCTGGCGATTTATCCCTTTGTACAGAAGTACTTTGTGAAAGGGGTGACGCTGGGAGCGGTAAAAGGCTAGTGTGAGAATGTAACCATTTATTCCTATCAATTCAAAGGAGGACAAAAATGAGAAAGAAAATGTACGGTAAAATGACGGCGGCGGTTCTGGCGGCAGCTATGGTGCTTTCCATGGCGGGCTGCGGGGACAAAAAGGGCGGGGAGAGCAGCGCTCCCTCAGGCAGCGGGACCGAGAGCAGCGGGACAGGCCAGAACGTGGAGACCGAGGAAAGCAGCGAAACCGGTCAGAACGAGAACACAGGGGATCATGAATTCAGCTACTTCGGCGCCATCTGGAGTCCTTATCAGGAGAGCACCCCCATCTTTGACGAGCTTATGGCGCGCACCGGTATCAAGGTAAACTTTGAATGGGCCTCCGGGGAGGGAATGGATACCCTTATCGCGTCCAAGATTTCCTCCCAGGCTCTGCCGGACGTGATCAGCGGAGGAACGGGCGGACCGACTGCCATCAATGATTTGATCAGCAGAGGCCTGATCGTACCCATTACGGAGTACCTGGACACGGATCTTGCAAACTACGGACGCCTGCTCACGGAGGAGGACAAGCTTTTCCTGACCTATCAGGACGACGGGGAGATCTACGGCTTCGGCCTGGTCATGGATGTGCCCGGCTCTTTCAGCACCATGATCCGCACGGACTGGCTGGAGCGGGTCAACATGGAGATGCCGAAGACCTGGGACGAATGGATGGCGGTGTGGAAAGCGTTCAAGGAGCAGGATGCCAACGGCAACGGAGATCCCAATGATGAGATTCCTTTCGGCTTTGACTATAACTTCCAGAAGCTGGTACTGGGTATCTTCGGCATGAACAGCAACGGTGAATTTTCCGTGTCGGACGGGGAATATCTGTACGATCCGGAGAATCCCAGGTATGAGACATACATGGACGCTTTGAGAGAAATGTATGAGTCAGGCCTGCTGTCCCAGGAGATGATTACACTGAAAGGGGCGGATTTCAATACTCTGGGCGCCAGCAACACCCTGGGCAGCCTGGTGGGATACGCGGAGTACAGCAAGAACTATACCGTGTCCTGCCGCGAGCTGGATGAGGGGGCGTTCTTCCAGAGTGTGGTGCCCATCCAGGGACCTGACGGCGCACAGGCCATACCTGCCAGATCAAAAGTGCAGGCAAGCGCTTACATCACCGTAGCCGCGGTGGAGAACGGGCATCTGGAGGACATCCTGAAGTTCTTCAATTATGTGTACAGCGACGAGGGGATTGAACTGACCAACTACGGCATGGAGGGAGAGTACCATGATGTGGCGGACGGGAAGCCGGTCCTGAAAGCTCCCTATAACGAGGGCTTTAAGACGGCAAGAGAAAAGGGATTGATTCCCTCCACGATTCCGTTCTGCTTTACGGAGGATGTCTACATGCAGATTCTCACCGGCGGTTTAGGGTATGAGGAGCTGGATGACACCGGGAAGACCTTTATGGACGGACTGACCATCAACGAGCCGTACTTTTACACCGAGCCTCCCGTGCTGCAGACGGAGAGCTATGTGGAATGCTTTGACCTGCGGGAGCAGCAGGTATCCCTCAGAGACCGGTATATCACAGGGGAAATTTCCAAGGAAGAGTATCGGGACGGCTATGAGGCTCTGAAGAATCAGGGGCTGGCACAGATGATCGAAGACGCCAAGGAGGCTTACAGGAAAATGGCTCAGTAATTCCGGAAATGACATGCCGCCGGAAACGGCGCCCGGGCCGGGGGCGGCATGTCTGAAAGTATGAAAGGTATGGTGAGGATGAAGACAGTATTGGGACTGGACCGTCTGGACGAAATGAAATCTCTTTTTGAGGGGAAGCGCATTGGCCTGATCACAAACTATTCGGGCGTTGATTCGGGCTGGAACATAAATGTGGATCTGTTCATGGAGAAAGGCCTGGGGGTTGTGAAGATATTCACGCCGGAACACGGGATGTTTGGTGAGGGCGCCGGGAAACCGGTGGGAAATGATGTCTATCCGGGTTATGGGATACCCATCATCTCCCTGTTTGGGGATCATGTGCGGCCCGGGGAGAGCGACCTGGACGGCATTGACATCATGGTATATGACATTCAGGATGTGGGGCTTCGATATTATACTTATATATATACCATGACTTACTGCATGGAGGAGGCGGCGAAACGCAATATTCCTTTCGTGGTGCTGGACAGGCCCAATCCCCTGGGAAACCGGATCATATCCGGGGGAACGATTCTGCCTGCGTTCAACTCTTTCATCGGAGACTATGAGCTGCCCGTGCGCTACGGCCTGACCTGCGGGGAGGTGGGAAACTATTTTCTGCAGTACAAGGGGCTTAAGATGGATTACAGAGTGGTCCCCATGAAGAATTACACCAGAGATACCTATTTCTGCGATACCGGGCTGCTCTGGAACATTCCCTCTCCGGCTCTGGCGGATTTTGACAGTACCATATGCTATTCCGGCGGCTGCTTTGCGGGAGCCACGTCCGTCAGCGACGGCCGGGGCAGCTCGAAGCCTTTTCAGATGTACGGCGCGCCCTATATCAATATGGACCGGCTATACAGAGAGATGAAGGCGGTAGTGAGGGAAGACAAGGTGGTATTCAGACAGCGGGCTTTCATGCCTGTGGAGCGGAAATACATCGGAGAGGTCTGCTTCGGCCTGGAATTCGCACCTCTTGACAAGACGCTTGATTTCATACCTGTAATACTGCAGATGATGCGTCAGGTGGCAAGGCTTTATCCGGAGAAATTTACCCTGATTGACGGCGGGGAGGGCGGAAAGCATCTGCACTATGTGACCGGCAGCAGGCGGGTGGACGACTATCTATCCGGAAAGATCTCCCTGGATGAATTGCTGGAGGAGTGGAAAGCCCAGAGCGGGCGTTTCGAAAGAGAGACGGAATCCCTGCGCATCTATGAGTGATGCCCGGGCGGTCAGGCCGGCATTTGCGCCGGTCTGAAGCGAGAGATACGGAGGAACGGAAAATGCGATTATCGACAACGGTAAATTTCTTTATATATGAGGATGACGGAAGCTATCAGGCCTACAGGGAGGATCTGCGCCACTATGCAGCCCTGGGGTACCGGAATCTGGACGCCATCTTCTGCTCGGCGGCAAATCCCGATTCCCCGCTTCGGACAGAAAGGTGGGAAGACTGGGCCAAGGCCATGCGGGAGGAGGCGGACAGCCTGGGGATTACATTCGTGCAGGCGCACATGCCGTACTACAACTTCTGCCACCCTGTTACGGGGATCATAGAGGATACGGAAGAAATTGCCAGGCGGTCCATTGTATGCGCCGGTATACTGGGGGCAAAATGGACCGTGTCACACCCTGCCACTGATTTTACCGCCAGCATGCAGGAGGTTTCCAAACAAAAGAACGTGGCATATTTTTCCAGGCATCTGGAATTCGCCCAAAAGCACGGAGTGGGGATCTGCATTGAAAATATGGCGGATTTTCCGGGGCAGGGATACAAGAGAAGCTACTGTGCCCAGGTGGAACAGCTGTGCGATCTGGTGGATACTCTGGCGGAAAAGTATAAAAACGTAGGGATATGCTGGGACTTCGGCCATGCTAATCTGGTATACGGGGACCAGAGGCCCTGCCTGAGATATATCGGGAAGAGGCTGAAAGTGACCCATGTCCATGACAACCGGGGCGAGTTCGACGAGCACAGGCTGCCTTACCTGGGAAATGTGAACTGGGAGGGTGTCATGCCCGTGCTGAAAGAAATCGGCTACGAGGGTGACTTCAGCTTCGAGGTGATCCGAATGGGAACTCATGTGCCGGCGTATCTGCGGGATTCCCTGTGGATACATCTGCGCAAGGTGGGTGAATACCTAATCTCCATGGCAGAGGCATAAACATTCGCATTCCCCCATTGCCCTGAGGCGGGTGATTGTGGTAAAATCATCCGTAGATTTCCGTCTGCGGAAAGCGGCGGGAAAACGGCGAGCCGGGAGTCCGGACGCAGCGGCAAAAGCCGGAAGAAAAGAGGGCAAGAGTGAGTCAGATTCTGTATGAAGACGAAGCGATAATTGTAGTGCGCAAGTCTGCCGGGATAGCGGTACAGACAGCCAGGCTGGGACAGCAGGATGTGGTCAGCGAGCTGAAGAACTATCTGTGCCGGGGCGGCGGAGGCGGGCGGGGAGAGCCTTACTTGGGTGTCATCCATCGCCTGGACCAACCTGTGGAGGGGATTCTGGTGTTTGCTAAGACCAAAGCCTGCGCGGCTTTCCTCACTGCGCAGCTGCAAAAGCAGGGGGACGAGAGCGCGTTCTGCAAGGGGTACTATGCAGTGCTCTGCGGCATACCGGACAAGAGGGAGGGGCGTCTGTCAGACTACCTGTACAAGCAGACGGTAAAAAACGGAAAATATACGGATTACAGAGCTGTGGTTATCGGGCGGCTTCCGGAGAATGGGGACTGCACCGAGAGCCTAAACCGCCGCGGGGACAGGGCACACCGCGCGGGCAAAAATGTGACATGCGCGGAAAAAGCCCGCAGGGCGGTTCTGGAATACCGCATCCTGCAGACCCTGGAGGAACAGGGGCTGTCGCTGGCGGACATTCGTATCCATACAGGCCGGTTTCATCAGATCCGCGCCCAGATGGCCTATGGAGGCATGCCGCTTTTGGGGGATATGAAATACGGCAGCCCGGAGACGGAGGAGCTGGCCCGGAGGCTTGGCGTGCAAAACGTTGCGCTGTGCGCCTGCAGGCTGGGCTTTGTCCATCCTGTGTCCGGAGAAAAAATGGACTTTCGGATCAAACCGGAGAACCCTGCGTTTTCCTCTTTTTCACAGTTATGATTTTCCGGAAAAAACAGCATACTAATACGAGACACCGATTTCAGGGTGCAGGGCGTTTCGCGCCTCAGACTGGGGAAAGGCATGGTGATTCGTATGGCAGAAAAAATCAAAGAAAACAGAATGCTGACACTGCTCCTTTTGACAGGGGCAGTTTATTTTTTCCTGAAAGTGATCACGCCGCTGACGGCGCCGGTGCTGGCGGCCATGCTGTTTGTGACTATTTTCGGCCCGCTGCTTCAGAAGATGCAGAAAAAACTCAAGATCCACAGGCAGATCGGTACTTTGCTTCTGCTGCTTTTGGCCTGCGGAGTCTTGGCGGTGCTTTTGTGGGTTCTCTTTTCCTGGATCATCGGGAGCCTGCCCGGTCTGGTGGAGGGGCTGGATTCCCTGGAGGCGCAGCTGTCTGATTTCATCCATGATATCTGCAGCGCGCTGGGGAGGACGCTGGGCATAGACAACGGGTATCTGGAACAGCTTCTCCAGGCCAGGATTCAGGACAGCATCGATTACTTTCAGCTTCAGTTCCTGCCGGGGATGGTCTCCCAATCCCTGGCTTATGTCAAAGTTTTCGCCTCCATAGGCGGCTTTCTGGTGACCTTTCTGATCGCCACGGTGCTTCTGGCAAAAGATTATGACGATATCATGAACAGGCTGCTGGAGCGGGAGGAGTGCTATGTGTATCTGGAAATCATCTGCGGCATCATACACTACATCGCCACCTTTGTCAAGGCCCAGATTATCATCATGAGCATCATAGGAACGCTGACTGCCGCAGTCCTCGGCATCAGCGGTATACGAAACGGCATCCTCTGGGGGCTGCTGGCAGGGTTTCTGGACGCGCTGCCCTTTATCGGCACCGGGGTGGTGCTGGTGCCACTGTCCATACAGCAGTTCTTCGCCGGGAGCTATGTCAGGGGAGGAGTCTGCCTCCTGGTGTATGTGGCCTGTATTTTCGTCCGGGAGCTATTGGAGCCCAGGCTCATCGGGAAGAAAATAGGGGTATCCCCCATAGCGATCCTCCTGTCCATCTATGCGGGCATCAAGCTGTTCGGCATGTGGGGGATTATCGGGGGACCCTTTGGCTTTATCATTGTCTATCAGGGCTATATCAGCCTGGAGCGTCGCAGGAAAAGCTGCGGAAATTAACCCTTTTTCCGATTCATCAAGTACACGGAGAGCTATCGCCAACGGAATCTGAAAGGGTATCTGCTGACCATTGCCATGAATGTGTGCAGGAACTATCTGTCCCGGAGAGGGAAAGAGGCAAAACGGAGCGCGGCAATGCCGGGGGAAGCGCCGGATTGGGCCAAAGCCGCCTGGGCAGGGACCGATACGGGGCGGCCCCGCGTCGGCGGACAGGGGAACAGAATCCCGAAAACGGTACTGAGGCCGTTCGCACACAGATTTTAAGCCAGAGAGTCGGCTTTCTGGACTCTCTGACTTTTCGGATATAAGGGCAGTGATTGAGGGATCAAAGAAACGGTGCTCTGGATTTCAGATGATTTAAGTTTCCGCTGTGGACAATGGTCTCCGTCACGGTTTGCAGAGTCTCTCTGCCCAGGAAAGGAGCCAGGGATACGATGGAATGCAAGTCGCCTTTCAGGTCTGCGTTCCTGACCAGTTTGTCCAGGGTCTCTCTGCCCAGGAAAGGAGCCAGGGAGACGATGTAGTGTAAGTCGGATTTCAGATCCGCATTCGATACCAACCTGTTCAGGGTCTCTTGACTGAGGAAAGGAGCCAGG
>JAAWOU010000057.1 GCA_022799755.1 Lachnospiraceae bacterium | reverse complement strand
GATGTGTATATCGGCGACAACACTTACATCGAGAATTGCATCTTAGAAAGCCATAGCACCATTCGGGCAAATTCCCGCTATGTGGGGGAAGATGGGCAGGTTCGCATTGTAGTTGAGAGAAACGAACGATACACGATGTGACATAGGTGGCTTTATACTGCAGACCGCCGGGGTTTACAGGAGGAAAATGGGCAAAGTTATTTTGCCGGCGCTCTGCAGTCGGGATTTGTAGCAAGTTTTACTGGTATGCGGCATAGATTCCGGATAAGGGGGTTTAAAGGATGCAGGTTACAGATGTTCGCGTGCGAAAAATTGCGAAGGAGGGCAGGATGAAAGCGATTGTTTCCATTACCTTGGACGAAGAGTTTGTAGTGCATGATATCAAGGTAATCGAAGGAGACAAGGGACTGTTCATTGCAATGCCCAGCAAGAGGACGGCAGATGGGGAATACAAGGATATTGCCCATCCCATCAATGCTTCCGCCAGGGAAGCCATCCAGGAAGTCATTCTGGAGAGCTATAGGAGGGCTTTGACGGAGCCGGACGGGGAATGAGATGTGACAGCATAGGAAGATAGACAGTTAAATCCCCAAACGCCAGGGCGTACAGCCCTGGCGTTTTTGTATGGGTGGGAAAATTCAGTTTTGGTCCGAAAACGAAAAATCCTCCGAAAGCCCCTGCTCCGTGAGCCGGTAGACCTTGTGGCAGACCTCCCGCAGATACTTTCTGTCGTGGGAGATGCTTAAGACGGCTCCCGGGAACCGGGCAATCATCTGGCGGATCACCGGCGCGGACAGGGCGGAGAAGTTCCGGGTGGGCTCGTCCAGGATCAGGACATTGGCCCCGGACAGGCTCATCTTCAACAGGAGCACTTTTGCTTTCTGCCCGCCGGACAGCTGGGAGATGGGATGGTCCATCTCGTCAAAGGTATATTTCAGAGAGCCCAGGAATGTCCTGATCCGGGTCAGCTCCTCCTTGTCCCCGGTCTCGGAGAGATAGTCCACGGGAGTGGATGCCAGATCCAGCAGCTCCTCATAGTTCTGGGGCATGTAGGCTGCCCGGATGTCCCTGCGGGCCAGGAGGTCCTCGGCCATGAGCCGCAGCAGCGTGGTCTTGCCCGCGCCGTTATCGCCGATGATGCCTATCTTTTCGGAGCCCCGGATCCGAAGAGAGATGTCTCTTGCCAGGATGCGGCCGTGATCCGGTGTCCGCAGGCAGGGCAGGGTGTATTCGATGACCGTTTTGCCCGCGGGGACCGCGGCGTCCTGGTCTCCCAGCTTGAAGAAAATGGCGTCTTCCTCCTCGGGCATCCGGGTCATCTCGGCGTCCTGGCGCTCAAACCGATGCTCCAGGCTCTTCACCGCTTTCATCTTCTTTTTCAAAAGTCTGCCTTTGGACGGGTTCTGTCTTGTGATGGTCTCCTGGTGGTAAGCCACGCTCTGCTGGATCCGCTGGAGCTTTTCGTCCCGGATCTCCTTTTCCCTGCGCTCGCCTGCGGCCTGTCTGGCCTGCTTCTCAAACTTGTCGCCGCGCTCTTTCCTGTACTGCAGGTAGGGCATATGAGCCACCGTATACCGGCTCAGGGTCTTGCGGCGGATCTGCTCGATGTGGATCACCGTGTTGGCCGTGCGCTCTATCAGTGTCTCGTCATGGGAAATGTAGAGCACTGTCCCCTGCCAGTTCAAAATCATCTCTTCGAGCCATTCCAGCGTACCGATGTCCAGGTCGTTGGAGGGTTCGTCCAGCAGGAGCGCCGTGGGCCGGGACATCATTAACCGCATCAACTGGGCCTTTACTTTCTCCCCGCCGGACAGGGTTCCCATGGGCTGGTCTCCGTAGAAGAAGTCCGGGGGCAGATGAAAGCCGCCTGCCAGGGCGCCCAGTTCTCTGGGCGTCTGTTCAAAGAAAGCCGGCTCCTGGGCGAAAAACTCGTAAAGGGTCCTTGCCCTGTCCGCTTCCGGCAGTTCCTGGGGCAGGTAGGAGAGCCGCTCCCCGGAGAAAATCCGCTGTCCCCCGGCTTCCGCATAGTCTTCCACCAGCTCCGGATCATAGATCCATTTCAACAGCGTGGACTTGCCGTTGCCCTCCTCACCGATGATGACGGCTTTGTCTCCGCTGTTTAGCACCAAAGAAAAATCCTGCAGGATCAGGCGCAGATCTTTTTTATGGGTAATGTTTAGATTCTTTATCTGTATCATACAAGCCTCCTTCCCGAAAGCCCGCGCGCCTTTTGCGGAACCGAAAGCGGAGCGCTCTCAGAGGAAGCCCATGCTGCCGTGGGGAAAACAGGTCTTTCAAAGTGAAATTCCGACGAAATCCCGGCGAAATCCTGACATAGAAAAAAGGCTTCCGAAATGAGGGCGATATCCGATTCGACGCACGCAAACATACCTGCCGCACAGGCTTTTCACAAAACAATGTCTGCATTTTCGAATCTGGTTATCGATTACTCATTCTTTCACCCTTTACCGAATGGTACCTTTCTGACTGACTGGATACATTTTAGCATATTGCTTCCGGGATGGCAAGTGTTTTTTATGACAGGATGCAGGAGTACACCACATTCCGCAATTTTGGCTGATGGTATTCCTCTCTGGGATTCAAGGTGTACTGGGCGTAGAACAGGGCAATAGAGGAGGGGGTTCCCGCGAAACACATCCACATTTGTCATGAAAGTTGACGATAATTGCCATTATGTGCTTTGTAAAGAAAGTTTATAATCTTGTTAAAACATAGAAAGTAAAACATGGAAAGAGATTCCGGCGGAGGGAGACATCATGACAAGCATGAGAAAGAAACCAAAGAGTAAGATGCTTCTGTTAAAAAGGCAGTGGGCCCTGCACATAATCCTGTGGGCCGGTTTGGTGTATCTGCTGATTTTTGCCTCAGCGAAGCTTCCGCCCAGGAGGAGACCGCCAGCCTGGCAGACGATCCCATCGAGTTCGATCTGTTCATTGATATTCCTTGGTTCTGGCTGGACAAATGGGGCAGCGAGCCGGTCTCTCGCAAAATCACCGAACTGACCGGCGTCAGCTTCAACATTATCCGCGCCGACAGCGCCGAGCAGATTGCCATGCTGATCAACTCCAATGATCTTCCGGATATGATCTACTGTGAAAACCGCGGCCGCCAGACCATGCTCAGCGATCCGGAAATATGCTACAGCTACAATGAGCTGGTGGAAAAGACAGGCGTGGACATCTACGCCAACGACACCGTCATTGCCAACAATACCAGGAGCGACGGCAATTACTACTCCCTGCTCAACGCATACACCTCCCAGGAGGCCATCGATGCGGGCAACACTCTGCTGTCCGGCGGAACCCGCGCCCTGGCTTACCGGGTGGACATCTGGGAGGCCATCGGCTCTCCGGAGTTTAATTCCATTGAGGACATTGAGAAAGCACTGCTGGCCTGTAAAGAGAAATTCCCCGATGTGATTCCTCTCCTGCCCCTGGAGGGCAATCAGTGGTACTTTGCCGAGCAGATGGGATTAAACGGCAGCGGCAGCTTAGGCTATGACAAGGACGGAAAGCCCTGCCACTATCTGAATATGGAGAGCATTCAGGATTACTTCAAGCTGCTGAACCGTTTCTACCGCCAGGGACTCATTACCCCGGAATCCATGACCTACGGCTATGACAAATACTGCGAGGTGCGCAACAGCGGCAAGACATTCATGCAGATCCGCAGCACGGACGAGGCCCAGACCTCCAATGCGGCAGCCGCGGAGGCGGGTACGGACTACCGCTGGAAGCTGCTCACCCATGAGCTGAGCGATAATGCCCTTGTGAACGTAAATACCGGCATCGGCTGGGCGGGAACTTTCATCTCCAAGAACTGTAAAGACCCTGAAAGGGCCATCCGGTTCATCTCATGGGCCCGCAGCGAAGAGGGCCGCAAGCTGGGCGCCTGGGGAATCCAGGGCGAGCACTGGGACTATGACGAGAACGGCAACACCATGACCACGGACGCTTACAGAGAGGGGCTGGCAGCCGGCAAGTCCAAGAATGACTTCGGCGTAGGCGTGTGGATCTTCGGCGACCAGGGCGACGAGAATGCGTTCATTGACGCCGCAGTGTCCGACCCGGACCAGCTGGATTACTACGAGCGCCTTAAGAGCGCCGTAAAACACACCCGTGTCATGTCCGAGCTGAACAAGTGCATTCCCACCGAGGGAGACATGGCGAATCTGTGGAATTCCATCAATAATATGTGCTACTCGGAGACCCAGAAAGCGATCTTTGCCGAGACCGAGGAGGAGTGCCAGGCCGCTCTGGACAAGCTCTACGAGCAGGCGGAGAGCATGGGGCTGTCCAAGAGCTTGGCGGGGGCCCCGGGAGCGGGGGGGAGACCGGCAGGAGACGGTCCGGGGGGGTAGCCCGGAAGTCTGCTTTCAGCGTCTCGGCCAGAAGAGACGGGTCTTTCGGCCGGGGGAACAGGTCCGCACGCATACACTGCCCGTCCGAAAAGCAGTGGGCCGTCAGGGCGGCGTGCAGGGCGTCTCTGTAGAGGGAACGAAGCTCTGTTCCATAGCCGCCGGCGTTAGGCGAAAGGCTGCGGACGGCATAGCCCAAAGACATCTGCGGGAAGCCTGCGGAGAGGAACTCCAGCAGCTGCGGCTGGCTTTCGGCAGGGCCGAAGAAGACAAAGGCCGGGAGGTGGCGGATATGCACCACGGCCTGGGCCAGTCCGCTTTCCAGACAGTGGGAGAAGTCCCGGCGGGTGACGGACCCGGGGGAAGCCTTGAAGAGGCTTTCCGCCACCACTGCGGACAGAGGGCCCTTGAAAGGACAGCTTTTCAACGATCAGGATTTTCATTTCAGTCTCCTTTCCCTCTGGCGGCAGGCCGCCAAATCAGAATTACCTGCAGGCCCTGGCCCGGAAAGGGCCGAAGCTCCATTTGAAAGCTTTCCGGGTAGAGATAGCGCATGCGGTTGTTGATGCTGTCCAGCCCCACACCCGTTCCCGAGGACAGATCGGAAAGATCCTGGCCCATGGCCAGCCGTCTGTTGATCTCCATGCGCTTGTCCGGCGCAAGCTCTGCGCCGTTGTTCTCCACGACGGCAGTCAGCAGTCCCTCCTCCATAGACAGGCGGATTGTCACGAATATCCCGGGGCGCTCCTGGCAGCGGCCGTACTTGATGGCATTTTCCACCAGAGGCTGCAGGACGAACTGGGGGCAGTCCAGGGAGTGCAGCGATTCCGGACAGTGGATTTCGTATTCCAGCTGATCTCCCAGGCGGATTTTCTGTACCTGCAGGTATTGGCTTACAATATCCAGTTCATACTCCACAGTGGCCGGAGCGGTGTTTGCGGAAAGGCTGTACCGCATGAGCTTGCTGAAAGAGAAAATCACATTGGCCACTTCCGGGTCGTCGTGCATCTCGGCCATCATGCGCATGCTCTCCAGGGCATTGTAGATGAAATGCGGGTCTATCTGGGCCTGTAGGACCCGGTAGGCCATTTCGTTCTGGCGCAGCTTTTCCAGCTTGATCTGGTTGATGAGATCATTGTTCTGTTCCAGCATCTGATTGAAATTTTTTACCACCAGGCCCAGCTCGTCGTGGCAGGAGTCGGTATAGGTGCCGGGCAGCTGGGTGAAAGCGCTGGAAATGTATTTGGAAAAGTTTATAATACGCCGGGAAAGGCGGTAAATGCTGAAAAAGAACAGGATGCTGCAGGCGATTATCACCGTGAACCCTGCCATGGCAAGGAGGGAGAGCCAGTTGACGGGCCGCTGATCCGTCCTGGGGAGATACTGACCGGCCCTCAGCTCCATGGGAAGCGAGACCAGAGACTGGCATAGGTCGCCGTCCCGGGTCTTGGGCAGGGGCCCCGGGACCAGACAGGAGTCCTCCAGAAAGTAGGCGCTGTCATCGTACACCACATACATCTGCCGGGAGACGGACTCGCTGATCGGGCTTAACTTGTCACACAGCAGGCTGGGATGGCAGATGATCTCCAGCACCCCGAGAGCGGTGGAGTCATACAGGCTGTTGACCAGCTTTCGATAGATGAACCGATCGGTCTCGGGCTCATACCGCCAATAGCCGTAGGTGGTCTCTTTGTCCAGGGAATACGTCCCCAGCTGATCGATGTACATGACATTGTCGTCAATTTCCAGAAGATCCGGACGCAGGGCGTAGATCTGCACTTTTTCGATGTAAGGGGAGAAGCTCTTCGCATAGGAGAATAAATTGTAAAATTCTTTTACATAAGCTTCCAGCTGCAGGGCCACAGTGGGATAGCCGCCGTTGAGAAACCGCAGAAAATTGCTGTGCCTTTGTATCATCCAGAACAGTTCGGTGCAGGAGACCATGTCCTGCTCAATGCTGTTTGCGCACTGGGACAGAGCGGCGCGCTCTAATTTGTCGGTTTCCCGGGTATAATGATAATCGTTGGCCGCCGCGTAGATGCCGATCAAGAGCAGGCATGGCAAAAGCAGCAGCAGGACAAACCAGAAAAACATCTTCCACAACAGGTGAGAGCGCAGGTATTTGATTGATTTCATAGAGTTCCTCTTCTTTGCCTCTGTATTTTGCATTTGTCACTTGTCTTTATTATATCGCAGCGGGATGCAAAAAGCTAGAGGGAAAGAAATATCTGCCTTTTTACTTTACAATTCAGCATTTCGGTATGTATAATGAATAGGCAGTAAAGTCGGATGGACAACAGACAGGAGCGGCTTATGGAAATTTGGGATGCCTACGACAGGCAGGGAGCGAAGACAGGGACGGAGCTGATACGGGGAGAAGAGATTGGGGAGGGCCTGTACCACCTGGTCTGCGAGGTGGTGGTAAGACATGCGGACGGGGACTATCTGCTGCTGCGGAGGGATCCGTGGAAAGAGCCCTACCCCGGTTTCGAGGAGATCGGCGCAGGGGGAAGCGCGCTTAAGGGGGAATCGCCTTTGCAGGGCGCCCGCAGAGAGCTTCTGGAGGAGAGCGGGATAGAGGCTGGAGAGCTGCGGGAGATCTACCGCACGGTAAGCGAGGAAAGCCATGCGATACATCACGGCTTTCTGTGCGTGACGGATATCCCCAAGGACGCCGTATCGCTCCAGGAGGGAGAAACCGTAGACTACAGATGGATAGGTAAGGAGGAACTGATTGCCTTTCTTAAATCGGACAGATGCATTCCCCATCAGAGGGACAGGCTGAGAGAGTATATGGATTCGCTCGGATCAGTGTAAACCGGACCCGGGCGCGGAAAGAGTTTCTGGCCGGCTTTCACCGGGCTGTGGGGGAGCCGGAGAATAAGGAGTGTACTATGTATATCATCGTAGGGCTGGGGAATCCCGGCAGGGAGTACGAGGGCACCCGGCACAACGTGGGTTTCCTGGTGCTGGATAAGCTGGCGGCGAAAGAGAATATCTCCGTTCTGGAGAAGCGGCATAAGGCCGTCATCGGCAAGGGCATGGCGGCAGGGCGCAAATGCGTCCTGGCAAAGCCCCATACCTATATGAATTTAAGCGGGGAGAGCGTCCGGCAGCTGATTGACTATTATAAGGCGGACGAGACCGCGGAGCTGATCGTGATCTCCGACGACATCAGCCTGGAGCCGGGCCAGATCCGCGTCCGCAAGAAAGGCAGCGCAGGGGGCCACAACGGCCTGAAGAATATCATCGCCCATCTGGGCCACGACAGCTTCATCCGGGTGAAGATAGGCGTGGGGGAGAAGCCCAGAGGCTGGGATCTGGCGGACTATGTGCTGGGCAGATTTTCCAAGAGCGACAGGGAGGCTGTGGAGGAGGCCGCCGACCGGGCGGTGGAGGCCGTCCTGACAATCATCTCGGAGGGCCCGGACGCTGCCATGAACCGGTTCAACAGCGTGAAGAAACCCCAGGATTGACAGATTACGGCTAAGTAGTTGCCGGAGGCGCGCGCGGAAAAGACAGGAGCGCGGCCGGTACGGTCCCGGGCAGATTTGCGGGATGTTTTCGGGGGCATGCTGCAGGAAACAACGAGAAAGCCGCGGGCCTTGGGGACGGGCATGTGCGCGCAGCTGCCCCGACAGCAAAGATTTAGGAGGATAGAATGCAGGCATTACTGGCGCCGCTGCAGGAGCTGGCGGAATACGGCAATATCAGGGAGGCCATCCGGAGAGGAGAGGGAGTCACTGCCCTCACCGGATGTGTGGATTCCCAGAAACTGCATATGATCTACGGGTTGGGCGATGGCTTTCGGATCAAGGTCATCGTCACTTACAGCGACCTGAAAGCAAAGGAGATCTTTGAGGAGTACAAATTTTATGACAGAAATGTCATGTTGTACCCGGCCAAAGACCTGATCTTCTTTCAGGCGGACATCCACGGCAACCAGCTGGTGAAAGAAAGGGTCAAAGTCCTGCGCAGGATCATGGAGAGGAAACCGGTCACCATCGTCACCACCTATGCGGCCCTCATGTCCCCCCAGGTCATGTGGGAGCCGGACCGGGACGTGATCGACGTGTACAAGGGAGCAGCCCTGAACGAAAGGGAACTGAGCCGGCGCCTGGTGGACATGGGATATGAGAAGAGCTACCAGGTGGAGAGTCCCGGGCAGTTCTCCGTCCGGGGCGGCATCATCGACATCTTCGACCTGACCGAGGAGAATCCCTACCGCATCGAGCTGTGGGGGGACGAGGTGGAGTCCATCCGCAGCTTCGACATCTTAAGCCAGCGCTCCATCGAGAACCTGGAGGGAATCTCCGTCTTTCCGGCCACGGAGTTCGTGCTGGAGGAGGACCGCATCCGAAAGGGCATAAAAAAGCTGGAGGCCGAGAGCGCCAGGCAGCAGAAAATCTTCCGGGACGCGTTCTGCACGGAGGAGGCTCACCGCATCGACACCCAGGTAAAGGAATTAAAGGAGCAGCTCCTGGAATGTAAGGCCAAGGTGAACCTGGAGGGGTACATCCGGTATTTCTATGAGGATACCATGACCCTGCCGGAGATACTGGTGCGGATGTCCGGGGGGAGCGCCAGGCTGCCGGGAGGCGCGGGGGGCCGGCCCGTGTTCTTCCTGGAGGAGCCGGCCCGCATCAAGGAGCAGGCCGGGGCCATAGAGCTGGAGTTCTCCGAGAGCATGCGGCAGCGGGCGGAGAAAGGCTATATCCTGCCCGGCCAGATGAATGTGCTCTACAGCGGGGAGCAGGTGGCGGCCAATCTCTTAAAGGGCAGCGTGGTCACCGTGTCCACCATGGAGGCCAGGGGGTATTTCAAGCCCGACCGGAAGATGGACGTGGCCGCCAGGAACGTGGCCCCCTACAACAACAGCTTCGAGGCCCTGGTGAGGGATCTGAAACTCTTTCGCAAAAACGGCTACCGGGTTCTTCTGCTGTCCGGCTCCCGCACCAGGGCGAAGCGCCTGGCGGAGGATCTGCGGGACCAGGAGCTCACCGCCGTGTATACGGAGGATCCCCTGCGGGAGGTGCAGGCCGGGGAGGTGGTGACGTACTACGGGCATGTAGACAAAGGCTTCGAGTACCCCATGCTTAAATTCGTGGTGGTGTCCGAGACGGACATCTTCGGCGCGGAGAAAAAGAAGAAACGCACCAAGAAGCTCTACGAAGGACAGAAAATCAAGGACTGGGGCGAACTGAAAGTGGGGGACTACGTGGTCCATGAAAGCCACGGCCTGGGGGTCTATCAGGGCATCGAAAAGGTGGAGATGGAGGGCGTGGTCAAGGACTACATCAAGATAGAGTACCGGGACGGCGGCAATCTCTACGTGCTGGCCACGGGCCTGGACGTGATCCAGAAGTACGCCTCCGCCGATGCCAGGAAACCCAAGCTCAACAAGCTCGGGTCAAAGGAGTGGGAGCGCACCAAGACAAAGGTGCGCAGCGCCGTCAACGAGGTGGCCACAGATCTTGTGGAGCTGTATGCCCTGCGGCAGCAGAGCCGGGGCCATGCCTATGAAAAGGATACGGTGTGGCAGCGGGAGTTCGAGGAGATGTTCCCTTTCGAGGAGACGGAAGACCAGCTGACGGCCATTGCCGACACCAAGGCGGACATGGAGAGCACAAAGATCATGGACCGGCTGATCTGCGGGGACGTGGGCTACGGCAAGACGGAGATCGCCATCCGGGCCGCTTTCAAGGCCGTCCAGGAGGGCAAGCAGGTGGTCTACCTGGTGCCCACCACCATATTGGCGCAGCAGCACCACACCACCTTTGTCCAGCGCATGAAGGACTATCCCATCCGGATAGAGCTCATGAGCCGTTTCCGCACGCCCGGACAGATCAGGAAGACCGTCACGGACCTCCAGAAAGGTCTGGTGGACATTGTCATCGGCACCCACAGGGTATTGTCCGGCGACGTGAAATTCAAGGATCTGGGCCTGCTGATCATAGACGAGGAGCAGCGCTTCGGCGTGACCCACAAGGAGAAGATCAAGAAGCTGAAAGAGGACGTGGACGTGCTGACCCTCACCGCCACCCCCATCCCCAGGACCCTGCACATGAGCCTCATCGGGATACGGGACATGAGCGTGCTGGAGGAGCCCCCGGGGGACCGCCAGCCCATCCAGACTTTCGTCTGCGAGTACAACGAGGAGCTGGTGCGGGAGGCCGTCTCCAGGGAGCTGGCCAGAGGCGGGCAGGTGTACTATGTGTACAACAGGGTGAACAATATCGCGGACGTGGCCGCCTCCCTGGCTGCGCTCCTGCCCGAAGCCTCGGTGTCCTACGCCCACGGCCAGATGAAAGAGAGCGACCTGGAGAAGATCATGCTGGACTTTATAAACGGGGAGATCGACGTGCTGGTGTCCACCACCATCATAGAGACCGGGCTGGACATCTCCAACGTGAACACCATGATCATCCATGACTCCGACAATCTGGGCCTGTCCCAGCTCTACCAGCTCAGGGGCCGGGTGGGCCGCTCCAACCGCACCGCCTACGCCTTTCTGATGTACAAGCGGGACAAGATGCTCAAGGAGGTAGCGGAGAAGCGTCTCTCGGCCATCCGGGAGTTCACGGACCTGGGCAGCGGCTTCAAGATCGCCATGCGGGACCTGGAGATCCGGGGGGCCGGAAACCTCTTAGGGGTGCGCCAGCACGGGCATATGGAGGCCGTGGGGTATGATCTGTACTGCAAGATGCTGAACGAAGCCGTGCAGGGCTTAAAGGGAGGGAAAGCGCCCCAGGACTTTGCCACGGTCATCGACCTGGACGTGGACGCGTTCATCCCGCCCACCTACATCGTCAACGAGGTGCAGAAGCTGGACATCTATAAACGAATCGCCGGCATCGAGAACGTGAAAGAGCGGGACGACATGCGGGACGAGCTGCTGGACCGCTTCGGGGAGATCCCCAAGTCCGTGGACAATCTCCTGCGCATCGCCCTGATCCGGGTGGCGGCCCACAAGCTGTACATGACGGACATCAAGGGGAAAAACGAGAAGATCACGTTCCTCTTCCGCCCGGACGCGGAAGTGAACCCGGCGAAGATTCCCGATATCCTGAGGAAATACGGCCAGAGCCTTACCTTTACGGCCTACGGGAAACCGTCCTTTGTCTATAAATATAAGAAGACGGGGCTGATCGAAAAGGATGCGGAGCTTTTGATGGAGAGGACCGAGGACTTCCTGAGAGAGGCGGAGGTCTTCCTGGAGGATGTGCCGGAGGCGGCCGGATAAAGAGAGCGCCAAAGGGCCGTGGGAAGCCGCGGGGGATTTTAAGGGAGTTTTATGACCCTCAAAAAGTGTTACCTTTTGTTCAGAACAGCAAAACACTGATTCTGAACAGGAGGTAATCTGTATGAAAGGATACAACACAGCGGAGGGCTATATGGGACTGGTGGACGGCAGATATGTGCTCTTTGCCAGCGAGGCGGACTACAGAGAATATCTGGAGGACTGACAGGCAGCAGGAGGAGACGGATAGATGAGGATAGCGATCTGTGACGACGAGGAGGTTTTCCGGACCTATTTGAGAAATCTTCTCGCGTTGGACAGCTTCACCGGGGGGACGGACATCCAGGTGACGGAATATGCCGGCGGAGAGGCGCTTCTGGCGGATCTCGAGGCAGCGGCCGAGAGCCCGGATGTGGTCTTCCTGGATATCCGCATGCCCGGGATGGACGGCTTGGAGACGGCCAGGCTCCTGCGGCAGAGAGGGGAGAAATGTCTGATTGTATTCCTGACCAGCCTGTTGGAATATGCCAGGAAAGGCTATGAGGTCAGGGCGTTTCGCTATCTGCTGAAAGAGGAGGCAGAGTGGGAACTCTCCTGGTGTGATATTGTTGACGGGGAACCTGATGAAGTGGGTCGCCCTGTCTTTTTTTGTTTGTGTGGACGAAGAGGAGTGTGCTGCCGTGGCAGGGGAATATTACCGGTTTTCCTGCCAGCAGGATGCGTAAAGAGGCGGATAAGTTCCGGCCTCCGGGCTTACCTTTTTTCCAGCAGTTCCGGGCAGGTATTGTGGATATACTTCTCCAGCGATGTCTGATCGATCAGGGCGGGGACAATGCCCTGCCTGGAGATGCAAAAGCCGGCGGCGCAGTGGGCAATGCGGATCGCGGCATGGAGGCCATAGCCGTACAGAAGATAGGAGGCCAGGGCGCTGATAAAGGCATCGCTGCCGCCGGTTTTGTCCATGGGGGCGAAATCCGCTGCCGGAAAGAGCATGGAGTGATCCGCATCCTTTAAAAAGCATCCGTCCTCTCCCAGCGTGATGATGACGGCGCCGGCGCCTTTTTCCAGGATGCGGTCTGCCTGTCGGTTCAATGCCTCTGAAGAAAAGGCCGGAGCCTCGTTGCATATGATTGCCATTTCCGCCCTGTTAGGCAGGAAGATGTCCGTGTTCTGCAGCAGCCCATCACTTAAGCGGGAGACGGAGGAGGGCTTCAGGATCGTCTTTACGCCATGGCGGCGGGCAATGGCAGCCGCCGCCTCAATGGCTTCCACCGCTACTTCGGTCTGCAGCAGACAGTAGGCGCAATGGGAGAACAGATGGTTGTTCTCCTCCACGGTTCTGGCCGTCAGCGTGCCGTTTGCCCCGGTGAGCAGCGTGATTGTGGACTCCCCGCTGTCCTGTACCTGAATGTAGGCTCTTCCGGTATCGGCGGACTTATCTTTCTGGATGCCCGTGATGTCGATGCCGTATTCTTTTAAGCAGGAATAGATCAGTCCTGTTTCCAGATCGTTTCCCACATTTCCCAGCAGAGTGACCTTGTGGTTGAGTTTGGCCACGCCTACGGCCTGATTGGTGCCCTTTCCGCCGGGGGTGATGGTCTGACGGGCGGTAATGGTCTCCCCAGGCTTTGGGAGCCGTCCGATGTTCAGAGTGGTGTCAATGTTGAGGCTGCCAACTACAATGATATGGGGAAGCTTTACGCTGGGCGGCATGTCCAGCGTCAGGGAAGAGTCCGGACTGCAGTCGGGGACGAAAGGGACATACTGCGCAATGTGCTGTTCGCACTGGCCCAACAGATGGGCGCACAGATGCATCCCAAACGAATAAAAGGGGACTGCAAGCGTGGATACACATCCGGCCAGCACAGGAGCCGTCCTGTCGTCCGTGACCGCCAGGACGGAAAAATCGCCGGGCACCTGATACTGATACTGCTTTAACAGTGCCAGCAGCTCCAGGGCGTCACGATAATCCGTGCAGATGGCACCTGTGAGCCCCAGGGACTTTATTTTTGGGATCCAGTCCCGGGAATCCTGTCCAAGGATCCGGTCGGGATCAAAGGGGATCTGGTGGCTGAAGAGGGCGGAGCGGAAGCCGGCCAGGGCATCGGCAGGATTTAGAGAATTTGCCAACAGAGAAAACTGCGTGTGCTTTAGCCGGATGAGTTCCTCTGCACCACGAAAGACTATAGCATTGTAGTCCATGAAAAAGCAGTCCTTTGTCCCTGTGCAAAGCCTGGTGACACAGATGCTTTCTTCCTCAAAATACCTTTGTCGGGAAAGACTTTCCGTGCACACGGGCTCCCAGATCACGCCGTCCACCTTTGCCCTGCACAGGGCGGAGATATGCTTGAGTTCGGTTTCCGCATTGCCCTGGCTGCTGCAAGGTATGACGCGGTAGCCCTGTCTCGCGGCCCTGTCCAGAATTCCTTCCAGCAGCCTCCCGCATTGGGAGAAGTCCGGTATGAGCACACCCAGCAAAAAGGTCTTGGAAACAGACGCGCTGCGGGCAGAAGCATAGGGGACATAGTTGTATTCTTTTGCAATCTGCAATACTTTTTCCCGGGTCCCGGCAGTGATGTTCTGATCTTTGTGGTTCATGATTTTGGACACAGTGGAAATAGACACGTCTGCCAGTCGGGCGATTTCGTTGATGGTCATAATAGTTCTTTGCCTCCTTATGCTTGCTGTTTCTGCACAAGAAAGTATAGGAAAAATTGTTAAGAAAATACTTTCTTGTGCGTGTTGTATATTTAATATTGACTTTACACTATTTATGTGAAAAAATCAAGTAAGTAAAATATTTTACGAAACTAATTTATCATAACATTGTGACGAAAGCTGTTTCCGTTTCTTGTTTCGGCTTACGGAACAATGGCAAGCCGCCGGCGGCCGCCCCGGCGCGAAAGGGAGTAATGCAATGGGTGATATCCTTGTGATCGGAAGCATGAACGTAGATATGACAATCAGGGTGAAAGAACTGCCGAAGACCGGAGAGACAATCCTTGCGAGGGATCTTTCCTTTGGTCTTGGAGGCAAAGGGGCGAATCAGGCAATGGCAGCCGCACGGCTGGGAGGAAAGGTCAGGATGCTGGGCTGTGTGGGCGATGATGACTTCGGGAGGAAGCATACCCAGGCGCTAAGAGAGGCGGGCGTGGATGTTTCCGATATCAAAACCGACAGGACCATCTCCACAGGGAGCGCTTTTATCTGTGTGGAGGAAAACGGAGGCAACTGTATTGTGGTCAGCCAGGGGGCGAACCTTTCCTGCGATGAGGATTACATAAAAAGCAAAAGGGAAGTCGTCCGATCTGCCGGTATTGTCTTGGTTCAGATGGAAATTCCTCAAAAGGCGCTGTACAGGGCGATTCTGGATGCCAGGGCTGTCCACGGGAAAGTGATTTTAAACCCTGCTCCCGCGCCGGAGCATATTCCGGATGAGATTTACCGGGGACTGGACTATCTGACGCCCAACGAAACGGAACTGATGAAGCTGTGTGGCATGGAGGGAGAATTTTCGGGCGGCACCTGGGACGGACAGGCCATACAGGAAGGAGCGCGCAGGCTCCTGGACAAAGGAGTGGGAACTGTGATCGTGACGCTGGGAGAAAAAGGCTGCGGTGTCTTTCGGAAAGGGCATGTTGCCTGGTTCCCGGCAAAACAGGTGCGGGCCGTGGACACTACTGCGGCGGGAGACTGCTTTAACGCGGCATTAGCCGTGGCATTGGCCGAAGGGAGAACAGAGCAGGAGGCAGTGGAATTTGCGATCTGCGCTTCGAGCATCGCCGTTACCCGCGCCGGGGCGCAGGAGTCACTGCCGTCTCGCAGGGAGGTGGAAGCACGAGAAAGGACTTAACCTTTCAGAGCCATGGCGCAGCGATTTAAAGAAGAACAGTAAAGTCGCGAAGGCACCGGAGAGGCTGGAACCAAAAGCGTATCCGGTGGAGTTTGCAGTCTGCGGATACGGCAAGGAACACATCCGCCTGCCCCTTGAGGGCAGAAGTGAAGACGGTTTCTATCCTGTAGGAATGCTGCATGTAAGGGAAACGGGCCAAGGAAAAGGAACTGAAGAACAGTAAAAGGGGTTTGAACAGCAGGCAAAGAAAGGAGAACAGGTATTAATATGAAGAACACATTTAGAAAAACTTTGAGTATCCTATTGGCGGCGGGAATGCTTTTGGGGGCCAGCGGATGTGCCGCTCCCGCACTGCCGGGAGAGGAGTCTTCGGAATCCGAATCCCGGAAGACGGAATCTTCCCAGAGCGAATCCGCAGAGCCGTCTGGCGAGAGCCAAGAACAGGCTTCGGAAAGCCAGAGGGTGGAGAGCCAGCGGTTTGACGGCGTAACGGTTCGGGTATGGGGCGCTACGGATCTGCTGAACAATGCGGAATTTGAGAAATATGTGGCGGAGAACGGAGAGGGCCTGACTTATGAAATCGTCTCTGCGGACGAGATCAAGATGATGAGCATGGTCGCCACAGGGACAGCGGCGGACGTATGGTGCCTGTCTGCGTTCAGCCATGGCGCCATGTATGCGGCGAGGGGGTTGTATGAGCCTCTGGACGATTACATTGCCGCCAGCGATGTGTTTGATGAGGCAAACTTTACAGATGTGGAGAATCTGTACCGCTTTGACGGGAAAGAGGTAGGGGCAGGACCTATCTACGGCATTGTGAAAGACTGGAGCCTGGACAACCAGATCTGGGTGAATAAAAAGGTGTTTGCGGACGCAGGCCTGGAGATCCCGGATCCCACAAAGATCTATACCTGGGACGAAATCAGGGAATGGGCGAAAGCATGCGTGGAATTTGACGAAAGCGGAGAGCAGACCCGCTGGGGCATGGGCACTACCAACAATCTATACCAGCTCATCACTGGCATGGTATGCTCTGTTGGAAAATCCATGTTCTCAGACGATCTTTCAGAGGTTTACATCGATACGCCGGAAATCCGGGCGGCCTTTGACTACTGGGCGGACATGTACAAATCCGGAGCGGCCATCAGCGATATGAGCACCCCCGGAGACTGGGGCGGCGATTCCTTTGCGCTGGACAAGGTAGGCATGCTCTGCTGCGGCTATTGGTTCGGAAACGGAACTCTGGCCTTTAACGAAAATGCAAAAGACCGTATGGACGACTTTATGCTGATTCAGGCTCCCAGCCTGGACACCTCCAAGGGTGCAAACGCATGTATGGCAGGCGTGGGCGCTTCCATCTGGAGAGGCAGCAAGAACAAGGAGGCGGCATTTAAGTTCATTGAACTGTACAATGGAGGGGAGTGGGCAAAGAAGAGAGCGATTCAGGGCTTTGGAAATCCCGCCCAGAGCGATCTGGTAGAGCTTCTGCCCCAGGAGACACAATTCCAGAAGCAGACCTATGACGCCAATGAATTTGGCATGAAAAATATGATTACGCTGAAAACCAACCCTTATATAACCGCACAGGGAATGGAATCTACTTTCCAACAGTTCTTCTATGAAGTGCTGTACGAGCGGATGACCATGGACGATGCCATTGTAGCCATGCAGGAGCAATTTGAGACCTTATTGGCAGAGGGCAAGGAAATCTGCGGCGTGGACTAAGTGTGCAAAGTTGCACACAGAAGAATGCCCAAAGTGCGGGCATTCTTCAAGCGCGGCTTTTGCGCTTTGACTTGCACCGATTGTTCCTGACATAATGCTGCGTCCATGGAAGGCATGGGCGCAGGGATATCATAGAAGATAAGGAGGTTCCGGCGGTGGCAGAAAAGAGATTCTGGAATGCGAAGCGAAGGGAGATTGCGCTTTTCTATGTACTGGTAGCTCCGTTTGTGATATTGTTTATCGCAACGAAGCTGGTTCCGTTCGTAAACGGGTTGTATTTGAGTCTGACAAATTATACCGGGTATAATTATGACAGGGTGGAGTTCGTTGGGGTAAACAATTATCAGCGTGTGTTTACGGACGCTCAGGCAATGAGTTCCCTGGGGAGAACTTTTCTGATCGGATGCATCACCGTGCCGCTGGGGCTGATCGTGGGGCTGGGCTGCGCTCTGCTTTTGAACAAGGCAAGGAAAGGGCTGGGGGTTTTCAGGACCATTATCTATATGCCCTCCATCATCCCCACGGTGGCTGCAGGCCTGATGTGGAGGATCATATTCAATGCAAACGAGGGACTGCTCAACAAGTTCCTGGGGATTTTCGGGATCAATCCAGTGAACTGGCTGGGGTATGACCATATCCTGGCCGCTTTGGTGATTATGATGACTTGGGGCTCCACAGGAGGGCTGCTTCTGAACCTGGCTGCTTTGCAGGGAATCCCGAATGAGCTCTATGAGGCGGCCGCCCTGGACGGAGCTGGGGGATGGAAGAAATTTACCAAGATCACCCTGCCCATGATCTCCCCGATCCTGTTCTTCAATCTGGTCATGGGGATCATCGGCGGCTTCCAGCTCTATGCCCAGCCGGTTCTGCTGGCGCCTGGATCCAACGGGGTCCTGAATCTTCCGCTGAAGCCCACCTATACCTATATGGTCCACGCCTACCAGCAGATACTGGGCTATTCCCGCTTTGGCTATGGGCTGGCCATGATGTGGGTACTGGTGTTCATCATCAATATCCTGACGGTCATTGTCACAAAGACACAGAAATACTGGGTATTCTACTCGGATTAAGGAGGCGCATGGCATGAACAGAAAAAAAGAAATCCGGAAATACCTGGCGTATGCGTTCCTTGTGGCCCTCAGTGTCGTGTTTCTCTATCCGTTGATCTTTTTGGCCGCCAACTCCCTGCGCCCCTATATCAACAAGAAGCCGGTTATCTTCTTCACGGAATGGCATGTGGAAAATTACTACTTTGCAGTGGCTATGATCCCGTTTTTCAAGTATCTGCTGAACACCATGAAGCTTGTGGCGATCTCGGTATTCGGCAGTCTGGTGATGGACTTTCTGATGGGATATGCCTTTGCAAGGCTTCGGGCTCCGGGGAAAGAGATGCTGTTCAAATTGGTCCTGCTGCAGCTCATGATTCCCTATATTGCGATTCAGATTCCGCAGTTTGTATGGTACAATACACTGGGACTCATGGACACCTATTGGATTTTTATCTTAAACGCGCTGGGCGGGAGCGCTTACAACATTTTTCTGGTAAAGCAGTTTATGTCCTCTTTCCCGCGGGAACTGGACGATGCGGCCAAGGTGGACGGGTGCGGCTTCCTGCGCATGATCGCACAGATCGTGATACCGCTGTCCAAGCCTCTGTACGCGCTGCTGTTCTTCAACGCTTTTGTGGCGGCATGGAACGACTATATGGGGCCGCAGATGTTTCTGACCGGGGACAAGTTCCCGCTGGCGACGGCTATGTTCGGAAATATCTATTTTCTGCCCGACAAGCCGGAGATCATACTGGAGCCGGTGCTGATGGCGGCCTGCGTCCTGTTTACGCTGCCGGTGATCATTCTCTTCTTTTTCTTCCAGAAATACTTGGTGCAGGGAATTGTGACATCAGGGCTTAAAGGCTGAGTCTGGTGCAGGCCATGCATTGTATTGGGGTAGCGGGAGGAATAAAAAAACAAACATATGTTTACACTGCGGGCCGCCGGGATTTACGGTAGGAAAATGTGCGTCTTGCCGGCGATCTGCAGTCGGGATTTGCAGCAAGTTTACTGGTATACACAGTATAAAGCAGAGAGGAGTTTCGGATGAAGACAAACATCATATTTGACACGGATATCGGCTGTGACTGCGATGATGCGGCGGCCTTGGCCCTGGCGCTGGAATTGATGGACGCCGGGGAGTGCCGGCTGCTAGCAGTGACCCACTGCACCATGAGCGAAGCGGCAGCAGGCTGCATAGAAGCCATTTTAAACTACTATGGACATCCGGAGGTTCCGGTGGGGACATTCAGGGAAGGGGACGGCATCAGGTCTAGCGAATGGCATGATGTCTATGCTTCGGATGTAGCGCTCGCGTGCGATACTCGTTACAGGAGAGGGGAGCCCTACGAAAATACGGTAGCACTGATGCGGCGAACCCTGGCCCGGACAGAGGGGAAAGCCACCCTTGTGGCCACAGGATCCCTGGCCAGCCTTGAGAGGCTTTTAGAGAGCGGGCCGGACGAGCACAGTCCTCTCTCCGGCGCAGAGCTGGTGGGGCAGAAAGTGGAGCGGGCGGTGTGCATGGCGGGACGGTTCAAAGAGGCCTGGCCGGAGCCGGTGGTGCTGGGGGACGGCTATGTGGTGGAGGCGGAATGGAATGTAAAATGTGATATTCCCGCAGCTCAGACGGTCTGTGACCGCTGGCCCGCCGAACTGATATTCTGCAGCTATGAGATCGGTCTGAAGATGATTACCTGCGGCGGCCTCCAGCAAAGGGGAGCAAAAGACAATCCGGTGAGGCTCTGCTACGAGAGCTGGAGCAGGAAAGACGGAGGCGGCGCTGTGGGAAGGGAAAGCTGGGACGGCGCCACCATGCTTTACGCTATCCGCCCGGATGCCGGGTACTGGGATTTATATCCCCATGGAAAGATCTGCGTGGACGATGAGGGGAGGAGCTCCTGGAAAGAGGAAGCGGGCGGAAAACAAAGCTTTCTGTTGGAGAAGATGCCCTATAAGGAAGTGGAGGCGCTGATCAATGAGATCCTGGAGCGGGATATAGGGCGCGCAGCAAAACTTTAGTAAATTTTTCTTATTTTCTATCTATTATATTTGCGGCTTTTCTGCTATGATGAGGAATAGGATCTATCTAAAGCGTGATGGCATCCTTGAAAGGAGGAAAAGGAATGAAAATCACGAACTGTAAGGTCAATCATCTGACCAACCCTCTGGGGTACTGGATGGAAAAGCCGGTCTTCTCCTGGCAGGTGGAGGAGGCGAAAGGAAAGGCCCAGACCAAAGCCCGTCTGGTGGTATGCCGTGACGGCGGGACAGTGGCGGACACAGGCTTTGCCGACCTGGACAATCTGGCGGCGCCGGTGGACATGGAGCTTGCGCCCCGGACCCGCTACACCTGGACCGTGACCGTGTGCACGGATGCCGGGGAGGAGGCGCAGAGTCAGGAGAACTGGTTCGAGACAGGAAAGGAACAGGAGCCCTGGAGCGGGAAGTGGATCGGGGACAGCAAAGAGCGTCATCCCATGTACACAAAGCACATCGTGCCCGCAAAGTCCGTGAAGAGCGCAAGGCTCTATATCTGCGGCCTGGGCGTGTATGAGGCCTACTACGCCCCGGGAAAGGATGCCGCGGACGCGCGCTCCATAGACAAGCTCCGGGCGGAGGCGAAGATCGGCGACGAGCTGCTGGCCCCTTACTGCAACAATTACAATGAATGGGTGCAGTACCAGACCTATGACGTGACGCAGCAGCTCAAGGAAGAGGGCGATCTGTGCGTTCTGCTGGGCAACGGCTGGTATTTCGGACGCTTTGGATTTAACAGCAGAAAGTCTTACTATGGGGAGGGCAGGAAGCTGATTGCGGAGTTGCGCCTGGCGTACGAGGACGGTACGGAGGAGGTCATCGGCACGGACGAAAGCTGGCAGGTGACTTACAGCAATATCATACTCTCCAATATCTATGACGGTGAGCACAGGGACGATACATTGGAGCCTGCGGCGGCAGAGGCGGCCTGCGAGACAGAGCCTCCCAAGGGGACGCTTACGGCCAGGAGGAGCCTGCCGGTGAGGGCGCTGGAGGAGCTGCCTGCGGCTGAGCTGATCCATACTCCTGCCGGGGAGACCGTGGTGGACCTGGGGCAGAATATCGCAGGGTCTTTCAGGCTTAGAGTCTGTGAGCCTCGGGGCACGAAAATCCACATCCAGGTGGGCGAGGTGCTGCAGCAGGGGTGCTTTTACCGGGGCAATCTGCGCACGGCGAAAGCGGAGTATATCTATATCTCGGACGGCCGGGAGCACATTTTACAGCCTTATTTCACTTTCTACGGATACCGCTATGCGAAAGTGGAGGGCGTGGCTCATCTGAAAGCGGAGGATTTCACGGGACTGGCCATGTATTCCGACCTGTCCAGAAGCGGGTGGCTTGAGACCGGAAACGAACTGGTGAACCGCCTGATCCTGAATACGGAGTGGGGCCAGAAAGGGAATTTCCTGGACGTGCCCACGGACTGTCCCCAGCGGGACGAGCGCATGGGCTGGACCGGGGACGCGCAGGTATTCTCTCCCACCGCCTGCTACCAGAGGGACAGCTATGCGTTCTTTGCAAAGTATCTCCACGATATGGCCACGGAGCAGAAGACAAGGAACGGCGCCGTGCCGGATATGATTCCCGCCTTTGGGCAGCAGGGCATTTCCTGCGCGTGGGGAGACGCGGCGTGCGTGATTCCCTGGGTGGTATATCGGTTCTATGGGGACAGCTCCATTCTGGAAGCGCAGTTTGACAGCATGAAAGGCTGGGTGGATCATATCTACGGACTGGAGCAGGCAGACCAGGGCTGGCGGAAGCATTTCCACTTTGGAGACTGGCTGGCATTAGACGGCCCCGGGGGCATAGACGGCGTTATGGGCGCTACGGAGAATGCATTTATTGCGCTGGTATATCTGCGCTACAGCGCGCAGCTGACGGCCAAAGCCGCGGCGGTGCTTGGCAGGAAAGAGGAGGAAGCCCGTTACAGCGCGCTGGCCGACGAGATGCTGGGGGAAATCCGGCACGAGTATTTCGCGCCCTCCGGGCGCTGCTGTCTGGACACCCAGACGGCGCTGCTGCTGAGCCTGCGCCACGGACTGACAGTGGACAGAGAGAAGACGGCGAAGCGTCTGAAGAAGAAATTCGACGACAACAACGGAAAGCTGCAGACAGGCTTTGTGGGCACGCCGATCTTAGGAGAAGAGCTGAGCAGGGCGGGCCTGAGCGAACTGGCCTATGAACTTCTGTTCAATGAGGAGTATCCCGGCTGGCTCTACGAGGTGAAGCTGGGCGCCACTACCATATGGGAGCGTTGGAACAGCATGCTGGAGGACGGAAGCGTATCCTCCACCGGCATGAACAGCTTCAACCATTATTCCTACGGCTCTATCGTGGAGTGGATATACGCCTATGTGGCGGGAATCAGACAGATGGAAGATAGCGTTGGCTTCAAACATGTATGCATTGCGCCGGTGGTGGATTCCAGGCTGGGATATGCGGATGCATCCTATCAGTCGGCCATGGGCCTGTGGAAGAGCTCCTGGAGAGCGCAGGACGATTTTTCACTGGAGCTGCATGTGACCGTGCCTTTCGGCTGCCAGGCGGACCTGGTCCTGCCCTATGCGCCGGAGAGCGTGTATGCAGACAAGGCAAATCCCATGTTTGCGGATGTGAAAGACGGGGTGTGCCGCTTAAAGGCAGGGCAGTACAGCGTCAGCTACAAGACCACGCAGCCCATGCGCAGGATTTACAGCACCGCCACGCCGCTTAAGGAGCTTTTGGGCGTCCCGGCCATCAGGCAGTTTTTGACCGAGAAGATACCGCAGATCGGACAGGTGCCGGAGCACAGGCAGGATAGCAGCATCAGGGATCTGGCGGCGCAGTTTGGAGGGCATCTGGAGGCAGACATGCTGGATCAGCTGGACCAGGCGCTGGCGAAGCTGGGATAGGAGAGGACAGCTGTCCCAACTATCCCAATTCCAGCCCTATGAGCAGGCCTCCTTTTTCCGCGTAGAAGCTGCACAGCGCCCGGGCCGGATAGAAGCGGACGTCCGGGGCATGGAAATTTTCCCGTATGGAATCGGCCAGGGCGGAGGCCATTTTCTCGTTGGCATTGTGGGAGATGAGGACTTTGCCGCCCTGGTATCCCATTTCTCTCAGATATTTCAGGATGTTCGACAGCACACACTGCTCTCCGCGGCATTTGTTCAGCAGCTGCAGTTCTCCCTGGGGGCTGGCCTGGCCCACCACCCGAATGCCCAGGATGCCGGCCAGCTTGGCCACGGCGGGGCTCACCCGCCCGTTGTTGGCCAGGTTCCGCAGGGTTTCCAGGGAGAAGAACAGGTGGGTCCTTTGGGTATAGGCCGTGATCTCCCGGAGGATGTCCTCCCTCTCCTTGCCGGAGAGGATCAGCTCCTGGAGCTTTTCGATGATTAGTGCCATTTCCGGACCTGTGGACAGAGAGTCTATGATATGGACAAAGCGGTCCGGAAACTGCTCCTCGTATTCTCTCTTGGCCGACATGGCGGAATTGTAGCTGCCGGACAGGGCGCTGGTGATGGTGACACAGAATACGTTCTCGGCCTCTCCAAAGGCTCTCAGCCAATCGTCCACCCCCGGGCAGGCAGTGCCGGAGGGGCCCTTGTGGGCGGACAGGGTTTTCTCCAGCAGCTCCAAGTCTACGGCGGCGTCATCGATGAATTCGCGGGAACCCACGATGATGTGCAGGGGGACGGAGGCGAAAGGCACCTGCGGCAGGGTCAAAAGATCGGAAGAGGAATCGGACACAATTTTAAATTTCATAAAAGACCTCCTGATAGTATAAAGAACCTTTGCATCGGTTTTTGAAAAACTTGTCATATGTTATTTATATCAGTTTTTCAAAAACCTGTCAAGGGGTTTTTGGCTACTGCTCACGGATCGTTCCGCGAGGTGTTTTCGTGTGTTTTTACACAAACAATCCCAAGCAATCGTTTCGATTGCTTTTTTTGTACTCCATTGACGCTTCGGGGAATCTGCCTTATAATGATTGGCAGAGAAAGGAAGCGTGCGATATGAGCGTCAAGATCAGTGAATTCCATATGCCCCGCTATCATGAACTGCCGGATATGGGGCTGTACCTGGATCAGGTGACCAGATACATCAATCAAGTGCTGGAACCCCTGGGATGTCAGGAGATCACCGGCTCTATGGTGAGCAATTATGTAAAAAAGGGATATATCGCCAGTCCGGTGAAGAAACAATACTATGCGGAACAGATCGCATACCTTTTTTTCATGGCCATAGCCAAGAACGTCCTGTCCATGGAGAACATCAGCAGGCTTTTTGAGATGCAGAAGCGGACCCACGATGCCCGGACGGCCTACGACTACTTCTGTCAGGAGCTGGAGAATATGCTGCAGTATATCTTCGGGCTGAAAGAAACGCTGGAGGAGGTGGGGGAAACTGCCGGGCAGGAGAAGAAGATACTGCGCTGCGCCATCATTGCCATGTCGCATATTATCTATCTGAGGTACTCCTTTGACGCCATGGACACGGCGGACTGAGCCGTGAGCGGCGATGCCGTGAACTTAACAACGCGTGAAAATACCTGGATGATGGTCAAGAAAATACATAGACAAGACAGGGCCTTTTCGTGTAGAATAGACAGCACTGCACTTTAGGCAGGGGCTGTGGTTTCGGTACATGAGTACATAGACAGGAGAGGAATATGCGCGCCAAAGCGCGCAGGGAGGTATAGAAATGAACATCAGGAAGAAGCTATTCGGAGACAGGGCATTCTACCGCATGGTATTGACGGTGACGGTGCCCATCATGATCCAGAACGGCATCACGAATTTCGTAGGCCTGCTGGACAATATCATGGTGGGCCGGATCGGCACGGAGCAGATGTCCGGTATCGCCATCGTGAACCAGCTATTGATGGTATTCAACCTGGCCATCTTCGGGGCGCTTTCCGGGGTGGGCATTTTCGGCGCCCAGTTTTTCGGCTGTGGGAATCAAAAGGGCGTCCAGCATACCCTGCGGTTCAAGATTTATGTGGGCCTGGGGATTCTGGTGCTGGGCACTGTCATTCTGATGGCCGGAGGGGAGCAGCTGATA